>JAILEJ010000081.1 GCA_024688095.1 Butyrivibrio sp. | reverse complement strand
GGAACAGTATTATTCTATAACATTTGAATTGTTTTTCCAACCTATTAAATACCCACGTCTGCCTAAAGTATTGTATAATGTTAAAAAATATATGCATGAGGAATTACAAATGAGCAGAGTTAAATCCGCTACGCGCAATATCGCTTTCGGCTATGTTGGAACTATTGCCACAGCGCTTATGTCTTTTATACTTAGAAAAATATTTATTATGAATTTATCCGATACACTACTTGGTGTAAACGGATTATACACTTCCATTCTTTCACTTCTGTCAATGGCAGAACTTGGAATTGGAACAGCCCTGAATTTTGCTTTATATGCCCCTGTTGCCAAAGGTGATAATGAAAAGATCAAGTCCTATATGCAAATGTACCGAAAGGCCTATCATACAATAGCCCTTGTCGTTGCAGGCATAGGTATTGCACTTGTACCTTTTCTTAAATTTCTTATCAAAAATCCTCTTGGTACTACCCACAGAGATCTTATTTTTTATTACCTTATATTTCTTTTCAACACAGTCAGCACTTATTTTGTATCTTATAAATACAGTCTGGTTAATGCTGAACAGAAAAACTATATACAGACCAACATAAATACCATAACAAAGATAATAGCTGTTTTTTTCCAGATCATAGCTCTTATCACCACACAGAACTTTTATGTATATCTGCTTACAGATGCTGCAATCCAGCTTATTCAGAAAATATTTGTAAATAACTATTTAAACAGGCTGTATCCATATCTTACAGACAAAAATATCAAGCCTCTTTCAAAAGAAGAAAGCGGTATGATATGGACAAAAACAAAAGCTCTTGTACTCCACAGAGTTGGTGATGCCGCGAGACTTCAGACTGATGCCCTTATTATCTCTTCCTTTATTGAAGTATCCGTTGAAGGAAAAGTGGACAACTACACAATGTTTATGAATACAATCTCAAATTTTGTAAACATAATTTTCAATTCAGTTATATCAAGCTTTGGTAATCTTATTGCCACTGAGAGTAAGAAAAAGCAGTTTGACACCTTTAAAGTGTACCGATTCTCCGCTGCCTGGTTCTATGGATTTTCTGCAACAGGTTTTTTCATTCTGCTTACGCCACTAATTGAACTTTGTTATGGAAAAACATATGTCCTCCCTACACTTGCAATCTATCTTCTACTTACAGATTATTATTTCAAGGGAGACAGAATTGTTCTTAGTAACTTCAAGACAGCTGCCGGTGTTTTTGAGCAGGACAAATATCTTGCAATTATTCAAGGTATAGTCAATTTGATATTATCAATCACACTCGTTCAGGTTATAGGCCTTGCAGGAATTTATGTAGGAACTCTTATTTCCGGACTTATAGCCAATATTACAAAACCGTTTATCATCTACAGAGTATGCTTTGACAAAAAGGTGGGCTCATATTTTATAGATACCTTAAAATATCTGATAACCGTATTTGCAATAGTTATTGTGTGCAGACTTATAAGCCTAAAAGTTCTTGCAAGTCTTTCAATAGTTTCATTTATAGTGATGGGCATCATAATAACAATTATATTTAATGGTGTATTCCTAATACTTTTTGGAAGAACTGATGAATTTAATTATTTGAAAAATATTGTTATATCAAAAATAAAACGATAATTTTTAAGGAAGGATAAATAATGTTTATAGAAAAAGCTCTATATGAAAAAATGATTAATTCAGCTATAACGCAGCTTCATGAGATTCAGAATCCAGACTTAAAGTCAAATCTAAAGTCCCTGGCCAAAAAAGCCCTTGGCAAAAATGTATCAGATAAAGATATAATGTTCTGGCCTGCAGGTATGCTTCTTCTTGGAATGTCAGAAAGTTGCATTAAACATTTGCCTGAAATAAACAGTTCAGTATCTGAATTGGTTTTTTCAGAGTTCTTTTCTCATATCGATTTATGGAATAACAAATTTAGCGGACAGATAGCTTTTCCTGATGATTCGCTTTCATTTACAGCCCTTATACATTACCTGAAATACATTAAAGAGAGTAATAATGCAGAAAAGACTGATAATCCGGATTACAGTATAAAATCAGTCATGAATTATATTCCAAAATATGAAAAGGCAATTGCCTGCAATATGGAATTTCTTGAAAAAACTCCAAAGGCATCAGATGGTTCAATAATCTATAATCCCAAAGCAGGAAATGACTATGTATTTGCTGACGGCGCTGGAATGACAGCAATGTTTCTCAGCTCATGTTATTTATATCAGGGAAATGATGATGTCTTAAAGCTTGCTGAAACTCAGCTGCTTAACTTCAAAGAATATGGCCTTGATGAACGCACCGGTCTTCCCTATCACGGCTATAGCATTAAAGAGAGCCTAAAAAAAGGAATAATAGGATGGGGGCGAGCTGTAGGATGGCTTATGATGGGGCTTTCAGAATATATATACTGTACCGGTTTAAAAAAAGATAATGAGAGTTCTACTATTTCAAATACTAATTCTGATCTTATTACCTGGTTTGAAAGTCTTATGCAAACGGTACTTTCTTATCAAAGACCTGATGGTGGATTTAGCTGGCAGCTTGAATGTGTAGAAGGACATTTAGATACTTCTGCAACCGGAATGATATGCTATTCAATCAATAAATATCTTGAAAGCCTTAATAACGAATTTGAAAACAATAGTTCAAAACCAGATGCTGTAGCTCTAAAGGCTTCAGTCAAAAAGGCTCAGAATTGTATTCTAAGCAATATATCAGAAGATGGTTTTGTTCAAATGTGTCTATCTGGCTGTGAGGATTTTGCTGTTCATTACCAAACCTATGGTCAGTATCCGTGGGGACAGGGCGCAGCTCTTTTAGCCCTCTGATATATCTGCATTTCAAAACATCGGGAATTTTATAAAAAAAGATGGATGAATTTCCTGTATTAGGAAATCATCCATCTTCTATTTTACATTATATTTCTTATCTTCTGACACCGTAACTTATTCTGCAGACAATAATATCCAAAGTAACCTTTATCATATAGTAAAAAGACCTCTTTAGATTTATTGAACTGGTTCCCTTTTCTCTTTCTCTCATTACAACAGGAACTTCCATTATCTTTTGCCTTCTCATTACCGCATCTACTATAGCTTCAGGTTCAGGATAATCAATAGGATAATTATCTGCATAAACGTTTATAAGAAACTTATTTACAGCTCTAAATCCACTCGTAACATCTTTTATGTGCCTAAATGTCAAAACTGTAATAAGTCCGCTCAAAAACTTTATTCCAATCCTTCTTGTAAAGGAAGATTGAAATCCTTCCTTGTGAATAAATCTTGATCCGATAACATAGTCTGCATCACCATCAAGAATCGGCTCTATCACATCATCAAGATATGCCGGATCATGCTGCCCGTCGCCGTCAAGCTGCACTGCAATATCATAACCATACTCACGTGCATATCTGTAGCCAGTCTGGATAGCTCCCCCTATTCCAAGATTAATTGGAACATTTATGAAATTGTATTTTCTCTTTTTACAAATGGCTGCTGTATTATCTCTTGAGCCATCATTGATTACAACATAATCATACTGAGGATAATTATCTATAAGATTATCAATAACACTCTCAAGATTTTCCTCTTCATTATATGCTGCAATCATCAGCAAAACTTTACTTTTCTTCATACATTTTCTCTTTGTATATATTCATTTGTGTTCTGTTTTTTCATTTAAACATAATACTAATGAATTATAGCATAAGTAAGACTTTTATCAAAATACATATATCAGTCCCTGCTGTTCTCTATCTCAAACACACTTCCATTTCTGGTTTTAGTGATATGAATTTGCTGAGGAATGCTTTCAATAAGTTCTTCTCTGTGGCTTATAATACCAACAAGCTTACCTTTTCCTGAAAGTCCCATCAATATTTCCATTGCGCCATCGATAGATTTTTTGTCCAGGGTTCCAAATCCTTCATCCACAAACAGTGCATCCATCTGTATTCCTCCCAGGTTCTGCGAAACAGTATCTGAAAGTCCAAGTGCAAGACTAAGTGAAGCCTTAAAACTTTCTCCTCCGGAAAGATTACCAACCGGCCTGTAGGTACCGGTATAATTATCAAGAACCTCAAGATCAAGAATTTCCTTACTCTTTTTGCTATCCAGATTTTTCTTTCTCCTTAGCTCAAACTGCCCTCCGCTCATAGGAGAAAGTCTCTTATTGGCAGCAGCTATAATACTATCGAAGCCGGCAGTCTGAATGTACTGTTCCAAAGTAATCTTCACACTGCCATTTGATACATTTCCGCTTACAAGATCATACAACCTCTTGTGCATACTATTCTCTTTTTCAGCTTCTTTGTATTCTTCTCCTTTGGAAATAATATTATTTCTGGTATCAAGGTTATTTTTGATTCTAATTTCAGCACCGTTTAAGCTTTTACCAGCCTCTTTATAATTGCTACTCAGCTCAAGTTCTTTACTCTTATAATCCTCAATTTCTATATATTCTTTTCCTTCAATTCTCTTTTTTGCATCTGACAATAAAGCTATTTGTGACTTAAGGCTGCTTTCATATTCTGATATCTTTTTATTTAATGTATCAATAGCTTCCCTGGTAGTAAGATGCTCAAAAAACATTTCTTCTTTATCAAAATATTTTCTGCGTTCTGACTCATAACAGCCAAATTTCTCAGCACACAAACTCTTTGCTTTTTCTATAGCATCCTCCTGCGTTTTTATTGCAGAATCGAGAGCTGTCTTTTTTGTAGAACTCTCATCAAATGCTTTTTGAGCCATTTCAATCGCCAGACTATTTTTTTCGATTTGTTCTGTGAGGATATCAATCTGTGTTTCTGCCTGCTTCCAGCTTTCATACTTAAGGTTCTTAAGTGCTTTTATTGTTGACTCATCTTCTTTTACTTTAATTTTAACTGATTCTAAATTCTTCCTGGCTTCTTCTAATTTATCATCAATTTCAGGGATAATGGTATTTCTTAGCTTCTCTATACTGTCTTCTGCTTCTTCTAAATTATTTTTTCTGTTTTTTTGAAGCTTTAATTCGCCATCAGTTTCTTTTCTTAATTCATTCAGTTTTTGGGATATATTCTGAATAAGCTTTTTATTTTCCTGCTGATCTTTACCGGGATTTTCTACCGCTTCGATTAGCTCATTTTCTGTTATATCTAAAAGGCTCAAATATAAGTTATCAGCCTTTACTTTATTTGTTTCAATTAATGTTTCAGCCTTTCTTACAGCCTCATCTTTATTATTTCTTGCAAACTCTTCCCTTTCTTTGTACTCATCCAATTCTTCCTCTGTTACAGAATCGTCAGTAAGAGTTGCAGGAGCAGGATGAGATGTTGAACCGCAAACAGGGCATGGTTTTCCTTCTTCCAATAGCTTTGCAAGAATACCTGCTCTGCTACTATCGAGCAGTCTTTCATAATGTTCTCTTTCACTAGTTGCTCTTACAAATTCATCTATTTTTTCTTTTGCAGTCTTTTGATATTCTTCAAGCAACAGCTCATCCTTAATCAGGTCATCTATAGCTTCCTTTGCATTTTCAGTTTTTTCTGTTAATTTTGCTATCCTGTCAGCTCTGTTTTCTGCCATACGATAAAGTTCTCTGCTATCCTTAAGCTCTATTGCTTTGGTTTCAAACTCATTTAACTCATCCTGTCTGAAAATTTTTTCATTTTCAAATTCTTTCAATGACTTCTCAAGCTCTTTTAGCATATTTGCATTTTTCTGTGCTTCCAGATTTATTCTGTCGCGTTCTTTATAGTTACCTTCATTATTTTTTATTTCTCCAAGATCAAGCCTGTATTTCTCGATAAGTGGCTCATTTTTTTTGCATTCAAAAAGATCTTCCTTCGCCTTTTTCTGAGCATCATCAAGATTTTTTAATTCCTTTTTATTTTCATCAATTTCCTGTTCCAGAGAGGTCACTGCTTTTTTTTGTTCAATATAATTATCATAAAGAGGTTTTACGTTTATTGTAGCCTTTGCATCAAGATCAGCCTGAATCTTATTTGCTTCCATCTCCTCTTTTTGTGCTTTCAGTTTATTAACAGAAATCTCATGTTCTTTAACATTATTAAACAGCTCATTATTACTGTTTGCAGCTGCAATATCAGCACGTACCTTCAAAAGCTTTTTTTCTAATTCTTCTGTTTCTTTCTTTCCTTCCTCTGAAAACTTCTCTTCCTCATTAACAATCTTATCTATTAAAGATATAATCTCATCTATATCCCACAAGGTCTTTATATCCCTGTGTCTTTCTACCATGTCCTTAAGTTCATCAAAAAACTCACTATCTTCTCTTACCTGTATCCCCTCGAGGAACTGCTGAATAGATTTTCTGGCATCTTCTTTTATTCCATAGCTTTCTTTTTGGAGATCCCGAAGTTCATACCCCATCTTAAGATACCCATCTGTCATAAAAATATTCCTGAGTATACCAGTTCTTTCTTCAGTAGAAGCATTTAAAAGCTTCCAGAATTCTCCCTGTGCTATCATCGCAACCTGCTTAAACTGGTTGCAATCAATATTAAGAAGTTCTTTTACTGCAACACTGACATTTTTTATTCCTTCAATTGGTACATCATCTCCAGAGTAAAGAACTACTTTTTCCTGTTCTTCTTTATAGCCTTCTCCTCTTTCCTTTTTTCTCATGTATGGAGGATTTCTTTTTATATGATAATTTTTTCCTTGATGAGAAAAATAAAAGTCGACATAACACTGCGTTTTAGCATCTGCAAATTCACTTTTCAAATACCTGGTATCCTTATAAGTTCCGCTTGTAGTTCCAAAAAGAGCAAAAATAATTGCATCAAAAATTGTAGTCTTACCCGCTCCAGTTTCTCCGGATATCAGAAAAAGACCATCCTCCTCAAAATCAGAAAATTCAATTGCAGGCATTGTACCAGCATATGGACCAAATGCGCTGATTATCAATTTAATTGGTTTCATTTTCAATACCTGCCTTTCCTGCAATTTTTTTCATAATTTCCATTTCTTCTTCTGAAATGTCATCATTATACATTTGCTTATAAAAATCTGTAATCAATTCAGAAAAACTTCTCATTTGAACAAACTTTGAAGGGTCTACCATTTCAAGTTCTCTTGTATGATCATTTTCATATCTTATCTGCATTGTCCTTGGGTATGTCTGTCTGAAAATAGTCATTGCATCATTTATAATGTCATTGTCTGTCAAAACCACAAATATATAATCTTCCACACCTACTACATTTTCCTTATCAAGAAGCTGTTTCATAGGTCCTTTTATACATCTCATATCTCTAAGCGGTTTTATATGTCTTAGCTCAATATCCATATTCCCTTTTTCATTAAACGTCACAATAGGAACACTCTTATCATCTCCTGTTTCATCGGCGTGATATTTAAGCGGTGCACCTGCATATCTTATTTCATCACGTCCTACTCTTTGAGCTTTATGAATGTGTCCTAGGGCAACATAATCAAAATCATCAAAACAGTCATAACCAATACACTCTACCAATCCTACACTTTTTGAAGGTTCATCTGCTTCTTTTTCCTCTGACTTTTCTAATGTTTTGGCAACATTTTTTGTTGAAAGACTTTCTGAACCTCCAATACTTATATCCCCACTTTTACCTGCAACAAACTGATGAGAAAGAATTATATTTCTCTGTGTTTTATTTATTTTCGCATTATTGATCACACATCTTACAGCACTGTCATAATTATCAATTTCTTCATCAGGATAAAAATGTCTTACCTGTGAAGCTTTTACAAAAGGAAGTAAATAAAAGTTTATTGGACCAAATTCGTCTTCAAAAGAAGCCTTATATAGCTGTCCATTAAACTTAGTGCAAAAGTAGACACCATTTTCCACAAACAGTCTGCTTCCAAAATTAAGACGTTCATCAGAATCATGATTCCCACTAATTAATAAAACCCTGGTCTTAATCTGGGTAAGTTTATATATAAAATCGTCAAAAAGACGCACTGCATCCTCAGGTGGTATTGTTCTGTCATAAACATCACCTGCTATAAGCACCGCGTCTATTTTCTCTTTTTCCGCTATTTTCACTATCTGATCCAAAAAGTATTTTTGGTCTTCAATCATGCTAAAATCTCTTACAACCTTACCAATATGAAGATCTGCCAAATGAATGATTTTCATGTATGTCCTCCTTTTCAATTTATTATTTACAATAATTCTGTCTTTTTCAATTTATTTTTTATATCTGTTCCGCTATCATTGTCAGCCATATCTTTTTCGGTTTCTGAATAGTCTTTTACAAAATTCAGGAATTCCTGTGACAACATGGATAGCTTCTGATTCTTTCTCCAGACAAGGGCATATTCTGCCTTTTTCATTGGCTTATCTATTATCTTAGAAACCACATTAGGATTAGGAGTGTCTGTTGTCTGTGGGAAGATGCCTATCCCAATCTTCTCTTCTACAAGCGCAATTGCATCTATATAACTGGACATTTCACATACGACCTTTATTGATATTCCCTCTGAATCAAACCATTTCTTAATGGCAGCAATTCTTGACTGCCTCTGAGGTATAATAAGCGGCTCGTTTTCAAGTTCTTTCAAAGCTATAGTCTCAGAATTTTCTTTTGCAAGTGGATGATCTTTATGTATAAGTGCAACCCATGGTTCAATCCCTGCGCTTAAGCCTTCAAGATGCTCATTATCATAAGGTGCCGCAATTACTCCAAGGTCAGAAAGGCCCCTTTCCATGTGCTCAATAACATCATCACTACTTCCATTCCATAATCTGAATTTTACAAGAGGATATTCCTCAAGAAAGCCCGCAATCCATTTTGCAGCATGATAGGGAGCTCGTCCTTCTACAAGCCCAATCCTGATAGTGCCCGTAAGCTCATTTCCAAAAGACTTCATTTCACTTCTTGCTGCATCCGCTATAGTCATTATCTGTTCTGCCCTGTGAAGAAGTGCTGTCCCTGCAGGTGTAAGCTGAAGATGTCTCTTACCTCTTATGAAGAGTTGTACTCCAAGATCATTTTCCAGTTCTTTAATCTGATTACTAAGTGGTGGCTGGCTCATATTAAGTCTTTCAGCAGCTTTAGTAAAATTAAGCTCCTGCGCAACTGTAAGAAAATAATTAATTGATCTAAAGTCCATCTTTTCTATTTTATCCAGTCAAAAAAGTGACTGAATTATTCCTTTCTCATATATAAATATCCATTTCTTTACATATAATATCCATACTTATTATATCAAATTAATATAATAAACCAAATATTATTTGTATTTCCATATTTATGATAAATGTACTAACATATAATTAAAGAAAAACAAATGAATGTGTACACGGACTTAAAAATTCAGCTGAATGTATTGGAACATAGTAATTAAAGATCTTATTGATCACCTGTTTGTAGAAAGGAGATTTCACTATGAAAAATTTATTCGCATTTTTAAAGGACTATTATTCAACATTTACTGCTTGGCATGAATAATAAGTATTACATTTATTGATACGCTTTTGACTGAATAGTTTAGCTTTATAGCAGGGCAATTCAGATACAATAGATAATATAAGCGCAAACTCCTACTAATAACCATAAAAAAACTGTCGCATATTATGCGGCAGTTTTTTATTTGAATTATTATAATAAGTATTAGTAATTTTCTGCGTGAACTTCAAAGAAGCTCTGTGGATGTTTACAAACAGGACATACATCTGGTGCCTCTGTTCCCATAACAATATGTCCACAGTTTCTACATTCCCAGATAGTTACTCCAGCCTTTTTAAATACTTCCATTGCTTCAACATTCTTAAGAAGTGCACGATAACGTTCCTCGTGATGTTTCTCAATTGCTGCTACGCCGCGGAACTGTTCTGCCAGCTCATGGAAGCCCTCTTCATCAGCTTCCTTGGCCATTCTGTCATACATATCAGTCCACTCATAGTTTTCGCCTTCTGCAGCATGCTTAAGGTTTTCTGGTGTATCTCCAAGTTCTCCAAGTGCCTTGAACCAAAGTTTTGCATGTTCTTTTTCATTATCAGCTGTCTTAAGAAAAAGAGCTGCAATCTGCTCATAACCATTCTTCTTTGCAACAGATGCAAAATATGTATATTTATTTCTGGCCTGTGACTCGCCTGAATATGCTTCCCAAAGATTCTTCTCCGTCTTTGTACCAGCATATGGATTCTTAGTTTCAGCCTTTTCTGCAGGTTTTACTACCTTTTCAAAGTCTGATGCCGGGTGTTTACAAACAGGACATACAAAATCATCCGGAAGCTCTTCGCCAACATACTCATATCCACAGATTCTGCAGCGCCATATTGTCTGACCATCAGCTGTTGTTCCAACTGCTTCTGGCTTTGGCTTAATATGATCCTGATAATATGTATATGTTGCAGATGGAATCTCATTAAGGATATCCATATCTGTCACATCTGCTATAAACATTGTATGTGTTCCAAGATCAACTGACTGAATAACTTTACCTGAAATAAATGCATTTGTTCCTGCTGTAACGATCATAGTTCCATTTTCAGCTTTTTTGCAATCTTTATAATCTGCAAACTTATCCACATCTCTGCCCGACTGGAACCCAAAATGCTTAAACAGATCAAAGCTTGCAGCCTCACTAATAACAGATACTGTAAACAGTCCTGTATCCTTTATCATATCATGTGTGTAATTTGCTTTATTAATTGTAACCGAAATACGATTTGGTTCGCTGGTTACCTGAATAGCTGTATTGGTAATACATCCATTATCCTTGCCATCTCTGTTTGCTGTAATAACAAAAAGACCATAACTAATTTTAAACATTGCCAGATTGTTCATAAGAACCTCCTTCTGTTCAATCTACTACCCACAATTTATCTATATTTTATAGCCTTTATTATCATAGCATACATATTGTCATTACAATTATAAAAATTTTATATATCTTATAAACAATTTCATAAATTGATTATTGTTTATCTGTATCTATCTCTTCTCCATTTAACATAGTCTTTCTTTGCTTAATAGGCGCTCCACAGTGAGGACAACTGTCATGCTTTCCATGAATGTAGATTCCTCCACAATATTCACAGGTATCTTCAAAGTCGCTCTCTTCAACTTTTATCCCCTTACTCTGGGCCTTTTCAATAGCTGCTTTATCCTTCTTACGATTATTTATACTTTCTTGCGTAGTCATTATGATTCCAAATATAACGAATATAATCCATCCTCCGCCCATAATAATCCCTACA
>JAILEJ010000038.1 GCA_024688095.1 Butyrivibrio sp. | reverse complement strand
ACGCCAAGGATACCGTTTTCAATAAGAAATGTCAGTCCTTCATTGTGAGCGTTGAAAACTATATCTGAACCAAATGACTTACTAAATTTATTTGAAATGCCCGTGAAATTGTATAGACAATCATATAAGCAGGAAGTACCTACTCCAAAAATTTTGTTAAGTGCAGGAAGCTTGGTAAAGGCGCTTGCTGTCTTTTTCCATATAAGACCACGACTGGTTCCCCATCTGTTTGTAAAACGCAAAAGTTTGATATCATAAAGTGGACCCATGGCTTCTTTTCTGGTTGTAACAAGATACATCAGGATAAGAATTGTAATAAATGAAACAATAACAAGTATATAAATGATTTTTACGGTATTTTTCAGAGCTTTTTGTGGGAATGGTTTTTCTTTTTTGTGCCTGAATAAGATGAACACGAGGATGATGATACTTATTGCAAAAAGGATAATTCCACAGTGTGATCGAAGCAACATATTTCCAAGATCATTTTCTTCCCAAACCTGATATCTGTCAGGCAGGAAGATGTAGGCAAAAAAGTAAATGATCTCGCCGCATAATCCAAGCAGTGCATAGAGCATAAAGTATTTGATAAGACTTATTCTGTCGTTTGTACAAAATGGCATTAATACAAGAAGTATAATTCCAATTGAGAAAAAAATGGTATCACTTCCCTGGATCCATAAGGCAAGAAATGATATGAACAGATATCCAAAAAGGAGATTTCCCCATAGATTTTTTTCCTTAAAATCAGCCTGTATAAATAGTCCGATGCCAACTCCAATAAATATTGTCATGTATCCGCAAAACCAGTTGGTCTGCCCGATAGTTGATATAAATTCAGGACTCTTTATTGGAATGTTAATTGGGTAGACGGCAAATCTGTTTAGAATTGCAAGAAGGAAAGTAGCAGCTGAGCCAATGAGTGCACCATATATGACCCACTTGGTGTCGGGCTTTGCAAGCACTATCACAAAGAAGATGGAAACTAGCATAAGCTGCGTCATAAGTCCCATGTTCCATCCACTTATTCCCCACAGAGCATCATTTTTATAATCGCTTACTATAAATGAAATAATGTGACTTATCCCATATGCAAGTACAAAGAAATGTGGAAGATATTTAACAGGATTTTGTTTTACATTATTCAGGATTAGATTTCTGTCCCGGAAAAAAACAAAAATGGAAAATGGAAGAGCTATTATTAAAAATGGAATTGTAATCCCTTTGAACATATTGAATTTATGAAGTCCCAGGTTATTATAACCTGTGGGCATAAATAGTGAGAGCGCTACGAAAAGAACAACTGCATATAGCGTAGACAGGTTGTTTAAAAAATCAAGAATCGTATAACTGTTTTGATATTTTTTGGCTTGTGGTTTATTTGCCATTGCTTGTCCCCTCTTGTTTAAGAAATATAAAACCAAAACCTGCATTTCTGCAGGTTTTAGAATTGATTTAAGTGTTATGTAAATATGCTATTTTCTGAGAATTCTGGTAAGCCAGATGAATTTAAAATTTGTCTCCATGTAGCGTTTTATGAGACGCTTTGGATCCTGGAGAAGTCTGTAGAACCATTCAAAGCCAATTGTCTGAACCCATTTAGGAGCACGACTGATCGTTCCTGCATGGAAATCAATTGCAGCTCCTATACCAAACATTACACCATTGACTTTTCCTTCATGGGCAGCCATCCATTTTTCCTGCTTTGGAGCACCAAGTGCAACCCAGATAAAATCTGCCTTGCTGTCATTGATTTTTTTGATATCTGCAGCATCTTCTTCAGGGGTAAGCTCTCTAAAGGGAGGTGAATACATGCCAGCAATTTTTATACCGGGATAATCCTGTTTCAGTCTTTTCTTTAGAGCATCAAGTGTTTCCTGACTTCCACCATAGAAATAGTGGCTATACTTTCCATCCATTGTAGAAAGAAACATATTGGCCATAAAATCAGGGCCTGCAACTCTTTTTGCATCAATGAAACCTTTGCGGTTCTGCTCATTGGCAATTGGATATCCGTCTGGATATATTACTGCAGCGCCATTCTGAACCTTCATGTAATCAGGGCTATCATAGGCAGTTACAGCAGTATGTACATTTGAAAAACAGATGTATTTTCCAGAAAGCTCGTCTCTGTTTGTCCTTACATAATGAATTGCTTCATCAAGGTTTGATACTGTGTAGTTAACCCCAAGTACAGGGCATTTGTTTTTCATGCCTGTGTAAAGAGTTACAAGCTGGCCTCCAACACCCCAGGTAGCTTCCTGTCCAATTGGAAGCCCCATATCGTAAAGCTGTGTATAAACAGGAACACCATAAGTTCGTAGTTTTTTGATAAGTTCTGTTTTTTCCTTTTCAGAGCAGGAAACATAGCCAACAACAATTTTTTCAACTTCAGAAATTCTTTCTATGGAAGGAAGATGAGATATGTTGCCTTTTACAAGCTTTGCATACTGTTCAGGGAGCCTTGAGGCGTCGCCGGTACTAAGTATGATACTTGTAATCTTGAGGTCGGCAAGCTGCTTTCCTTTAATGTTTGTAACACCCTGGTTGTGAATTCTTTTTATCTCTGATTCTGCCTGTTCTGCATCTGTAATGAGCAGTGTGTTAAAAGATTTCCAGTTTAACTTTTCAAGCTTTTTGAGATATTTTGCAAAGCTGAATCTTATAGGGATATCAATGATTACATTCAAAACAAGATGAAGTGCGATCATTGAACGGGATATTTTATCAACACGGTGAATTACAAATAATGATAATACAAGTACTATCATCAGGAAAATCTGGTTCTTGAATATTGTAACTAATATTTCCAGCGGATTTTGCTGCGAAGGGAGCGGCCCTTTTGTATTATCAGCAAGCACCCAAAATGCATATGTTACAAGTATAAATAGAAATACAAGCTGATAAAAGTCAGGATCGAATGCTCCTTTATTCATGTGCTCGTAGAATAATTCAAATCTAAATAGAATTGCGATTAGAAATGAAGCAGCGATTCCAAACATCTCTATAAGAAGTAATTTTTTCCATTGTCTGGATGAAGCTTTTTTGTCCATGAGATAGCTCCTTCTTTGTTTATTAAACTACCTTATAGTTTATCATAAATAAGGGTGCAAATGGCGTAAAACTGTAAA
>JAILEJ010000023.1 GCA_024688095.1 Butyrivibrio sp. | reverse complement strand
TTGATATTCCAAACTGCTTTAAATTATTTGAAAATGAAAAGTTATTTGATAACTAAGCCTCCGATAAAGCCTTTCTTTGCGCTTCCATAACCTGCATCTAAATAAGAAACTGTACCATTATAGTATTTTTTTACTTTTGAGGTTACTTTTTTAACAGAACCGTTTTTGAGTCCGGCAATACCAACAATAATACTACCTGTGTAATAAGGGCTGTAGCTTATATTGAATATTACTTTTGTTGTTTTATACCATGGATAGGAATATTTTGTATTTCCGCTATATGCTGTTAATTTTTTGTGTTTATCAGTTGTATCGTATTTACTATATAATTCGCTGCAATAATAAAATGATGTGGGCGATAGTAATGAGTTACCATTTTCGTCAATAATAACTGGCAACCAAGATGAATGGTAAAAATTTATACCAGAAGTATTATTGAGTTTTTTAGCTTCATTTGCAATTTTTATAACATCACTTTTGCTCATTTTTGGCATTGTGACAGTTAATTCTCCAGATACGGTTGTAATTCCTGTGTATGGATTCGTATAAGATTTTATTGAACTGGCTGTAACAGTTGCCTTTTTGGTTTTTGCGCCTTTATACATTTTGTATTTTACTTTAGTACTTCCCCCGTACTGAAAAGTAGATATGTTCGCTGTAGCAGCCTGTACAGCTGTTCCTGATGATGATACTCCTATTACTAATGCAAGTAATAATGCCGCGCTCATTTTAAGAGCCTTTTTTAAATAATTCATACATTCCTCCATTTTCCTCTGGTGTTTCCCCAAACACCTTTATTATTTTGCAAACATTGATATTATAAAGGTACTATACCCTTCATTCAAGGGGAAGTCCTTATTTTATGGGTTTTTTTATAGATTATTGATTTTCATTGTAAATCAACAATCAAAAATAATGACATAAAAAAAGAGACATTGTTATCTATAAACAATGTCCCACTAGTTTTAAATATCAATATCGCCTTCAAATACTGTCGTAGCTGGCCCTGTCATAAAGATGACATTTTTTTCTCTGTCCCATTCACATACAATATCGCCTCCGAGAACATGTATCGTTATCTTATTATCAGTAAGACCATTAAGTATACAGGCAACTGCAGTTGCACAGCATCCTGTTCCACAGGCAAGTGTTTCGCCTGTTCCGCGTTCCCATACACGCATATGAACGTTTTGTCTGTTATCTATATGGACAAATTCAGCATTTATTCTGTTTGGGAAATATTCGTGATTTTCAAATTCTGGTCCGATTTTTTCAAGTTCAAAAGTTGAAAGATCAATATTATCATCCAGAAAAACAACTGAATGAGGGTTACCCATTGATACGCAGGTTGTCTTATATTCTTTTCCAAGGACTGAGATTGGATAACTTATAACGTTATCAGACTCCATTGCTGAAGCTTCAGGAAGCTTGACAGGTATTTCTGAAGGAGTGAGGATTGGAGCACCCATGTTTACTTTTACCATAGATACTTTATTGTTATTCAGAGTGAGATCAATATATTTGGGTTTTCCAAAACTTGTTATGACAAGACTTGTTTTATCAGTGAGTCCTTTATCGTAAACGAATTTTGCTACGCAGCGAATTCCGTTACCACACATTTCGCTACGTGTTCCATCAGCGTTCCACATTTCCATCTCAAAATCAGCATTACCATCTTTGATTTTATTTATGAAGATAACACCATCTGAACCTATTCCAAAATGACGGTCACTCAATTTCCTGACAATATCAGGCTTTTTATCCATGTGGATAATTTCTTTGCTTCCATCCACGTATACATAATCGTTGCCGCAGCCTTCCATTTTTGTAAAATGCATATATTTCGTCCTTTCTTTTATGAGTTATGAATGATATGTCACATCTTCAAGATACTATTCTACATCGGTTAAAAAACCATTTCTTCAAAAAGAATAACATAAAAATAGAAGGTAGGGTACAGGTGATTGCGTGAAAGCAGAAAAAACAGACATAATAGCATTTTAACAATAGTAATACCGTATTTAATAAGCAGATTTACTTTTGAAGAAAATTTCAACAGCTATCTGAAGGCACACTGATACTGAGCAAATCCCCATTATTACAGGTAAGTCCTTTTCTTCAGTTTTAGATACAAGCTCATCGACTGAATGTACAAAATCAGAGGTTTTATCAAGAAATTCTTTTGCAAAAAAGATAAATCCCTCTTTCCAGAATTTATCTATTCTGTTTCTATATATCTTCATGGTCTCATCAATGATGTAGTATGCTGCCTGAGTGTAGGTTATTCCACAAAACTTAGCGTATTGATTCATATAATCTATGGATATAATATTGTTTCCTATTATGACAAAAAGATACTTATCCAGCCAGCTAAGAAGAAAATCAATAGTATCACGCCCTACGATAAGTTTATCAAGAGATGTTCCTTCGGAGTCGAGAACAGGATAGCCTTCATAAACATTGTAAAATTCATAGGGGCCTTTAGGCATAAGTTTATCTATCGCAAATATATCAGGTGCATCATTCATATAGATGTATTTGCAATTTGTTATATTATTTATCTGGTTATAGCATATGATATAATTGTTCTCTTTTATCTGCATAGAATTCCTTTTCAAATGACCCTTTTCACTAAAAAAACAATACAATAATATATCGGATAAATATTACGATTTCTTTATAGCAGTTTAGATTCTTATTTTAATAAAGTTGTTTTTGCTGGAAAATAACAATCAATTATCGATTAGTAAAAAAGCTGATGTATAATAAAAAAGCTATATTTAGCTTATTAAAATATAAATGCGTATTGGAGAAATTATGAGAAATAAATATATAATGCTCATACTTGGGACGATTGTAATTGCACTATCAGGATGCGGCAATAGTAAGACTGATATAAATAATCAGGAAATAGCTGGAAAACTTGAAAACAATGATCAAATGTTAGAAATAACAGAAAGTAATGAGCTAGCATCGGAAACTATAGAAAGTGATAAAAGTATACAAAAAGGAGAATCGTCTCAGGATTTAGAAGAAAATTCAGAAGAGGATTCAGGAGAAACAAAAGAAAGCATAGATGAAAGTAAAAAGGAAAACGACAGTGCTGAAATAATCATGGTGGGAGATATTCTTCTTCATACTCCGGTTGAAGAGGCGGCGGTTCAGGAAGATGGAAGCATAAATTTTGATGTG
Source organism: Butyrivibrio sp. (assembly GCA_024688095.1). Classification (GTDB taxonomy): domain Bacteria; phylum Bacillota; class Clostridia; order Lachnospirales; family Lachnospiraceae; genus Butyrivibrio. The sequence goes on along the minus strand of JAILEJ010000023.1, from coordinate 1,459 downwards.
ATATTTTCCAAAACTAAGGACTATATAAGTGAGGCAGATGTAGCAATTGTTAATCAGGAGGTTATGATTGGAGGGGAGGAGCTTGGTGTATCAGGATATCCTGCATTTAATGCTCCTTATGAGATTGCAGATGCACTTGCAGATGCTGGATTTGATATTGTCTGCCATGCTACAAACCATGCAATTGACAAAGGACTTAAAGGAATTCTTAATTGTATAGACAATTGGGAAGCGAAATATCCTGAAATAATGGTTGCCGGTATATATAATAACGAGACTGAGTCCGAAAAGATCAAAGTAAAAGAAGTAAATGGAATTAAAATTGCAATATTAAACTATACATATGGAACAAACGGAATTCAAATACCATCAGACATGCCATATTGCCTGGACATGCTTGATGAGGATGCTGTGATTAAAGATCTGGATAAAGCAGAGGAAGAAGCTGATTTTACAATTGTATGCCCGCATTGGGGAATAGAATATAATCTGACTCCATCGGATGAGCAAAGAAAATGGTGTGAAATATTCATGGAACATGGTGCAGATCTTGTATTGGGGACTCATCCTCATGTTATTCAGCCAATAGAAATGCATGAGAATGAAGATGATGAAATGCTTGTATATTATTCTCTTGGTAATTTTGTTAACTGGACATCAGATAGTGGTGAAGGAATAGCTAACAGAATGATTGGTGGTATGGCAGATGTATGGATTGAAAGAGATGAAAATGGGGAAGTACATATTTCCGATTATGGAATAAGACCTGTAATTTCCCATGTTACATCAGGAATTAATGGCGTTACAGTTTATGCTCTGGATGATTATAGTGAACAGCTTGCAGGGCAAAATGAGATTGTAAAGCAGGATACAACCTTTTCGTATGAATATATTAAAGAATTAGTGAATGATGTGTGGAATGGAGTTACCATCGAATAAGAATAATTTAGCCTTTATACAGAAACAAAGAAAAACAGACTATTGAAGTTAATAAGGGTGGAGAACTGAATCAGGAAGAAAAAAAGATAGTGTCTATAAAGTTGGGATGGATGAATGGACAAGAATGAATGATGCTCTTCAGGCCAGTAAATATAAAAATAAAAATGATTCGGATAGTATGACTCAGGTTAAAAATGATATGGAAGTTCTTACGGGGATTATGTCTGCTGAAATAGATCTTAATAATTTTGAAAGCCCACCTGGCAATAATTAATGAAAAGTTTAAACAGCTTATTGATTCCTGCAAGAATTATCTGGATTCTCATTTTTCATTAATAGGAGATGGAGCGGCAAGAATTAAACTTCTTTATAATGGAAGTGATTCGGGCGAACTTGCTAATAGAGAAAGATGGTTATTAAATTATGTAAAGGAAGAGAAAGCAAAAAATCCAAATAGTGAGGCTGCCATAAAAATAGAAGCTAAAATGAATGATTTACTAAACATTAGAAAAGAAATGGA
>JAILEJ010000005.1 GCA_024688095.1 Butyrivibrio sp. | reverse complement strand
ATATGTTTTATTTGCTTTTTTTATTTTACTTGCTTTTTTTCTCTCACCATTTCCTTCAACTTCATAATTAGATGGCTTTACCTGATGGAATTCAATAGTGTAATACCAGTTATAATCTGAAGATGATGAACTTGAAGTTGTAAATGAAATTGTAGTTCCTTTTGCAAAACAGTAATTTTCACTTTGATATGTTCCATTTCTGTAATGAGCACTTCCGCTTTCATACTGCTTATAATTGCTCTTTGATTTCAGTGTGTAAGGTATCCACCATGATGTACTACTACTGGTTTCCCCATCTTCAGTATAGTAATTTGGAGTCAGTGTAATATAGAAATATCCATTACTTGGAACAGTATATAAATACTCAATATTAGTTCCTCCAGGAAGTACCTCACTGTATACATGATTAGCGGTAACTGATTTTACTGCTGTGTCTGAAGCCTTTACAACATCAGCAGTTCCACTGGGCAAAATACTACCCATGACAGCCACAGTCATAACTGTAGCTAAGATTTTTTTAAAAATCCCTTTTTTCATACTTCTCTCCTTTTCTTTATTATCCCCTTTGATTTTTGCTGAAGAACTCAGCCTGATATAAAAACCTTAAATATTTTAACATTTTTTGAAAGCACTTTAAAGCACTATTTAAAAGAACTTTTAATTTTATACACTATTTAATCAAATAATTAGTCGGGAACAGAATCATCTGGTTTTCACTATCAAACATTCCTTCCCTGTCAGCTACAATATAGCTTGAAGTACCATCCTCAAGATCACTTCCAGGACTCTTAAGTTTTTCCATAAGACCAGTGGCTGCCATGTATCCCATTTCATAATCGTTTACAAAAATAACGCTTTCAATGTAACCATTATCAAGATCTTTTAAATTAGCATTAGATGCTGCTATTCCATATATTCTTACTTTTCCGTATTCATTATTTTCATTTGTTTTTTTCCAGGTAACGGCGTTTTCCATCAGCTCTGAATCAAGTGCAACTATAATATCAGGAATCAGTTCCTTTTGATTAAAAGACTCTTCGAAATTTATTTCACTTCCCTCATATACAATAAAGTCTTTAAGGCCATACTCTCCCATGATCTCATCAAACCCTGAGAGCCTGTCAATCATTGAATTCATTTCCTGATTTCCTGCTAATACTGCAATAGTCATATTTCCATCTTTGTTTTGCTCAAAAACCAGGCTTGCAAGGTCTCTTCCAAGCTGCATATTATCTGCTGTATAAAAGCCTATACTTTTTCCTGTACTCTTTGGCGCCTCAGCACTTGTTTCTACAAATGCAATTGGCACTTTATCTGATGCACTTCTTATAATCTCCTGCGTATCAGCACTTGTACACAATTCAACAATAAGTGCGTCTGCTCCGTTTTTTATTTCTTTTTCCACAAGCTGCTTTTCAATATTTATATTCCCGTATACATCACTGGTTACAAAATTAATATCAACATTTTTGTCTGCAAGGGCTAATTGTATTCCCGCTCTTAGATTATCCCATCTTGAAGACCTTGCGTTATTAACAATTACAGATACTTTGTATTCTTCACCATTTGAATCATAATTTACGAGTAAAAGTGCCATAACTGCAATTGCAAAGAGTAAAAATATAATAAGGAATATAAAGCCTTTATTTTCTTCACTCTGTAATAATTTTCTCATATTTCTTCTGGTTCTCCTCGGTGTACGGTATATATGGAAGATGGATTTTGACGCATGTTCCCTCATCCAGTTCACTTGTAACTATAAGTCCATATTTTTTGCCAAATCTTATCTTAATTCTGCTATCTACATTTATAAGGCCAACTCCTGATCCTCTTGCAGATTTTCTTCCGGTTTCTGTAAGTATATTTTCGAGAATATCATCAGGTATTCCATAACCATTATCTTCTACTTCAATATACATATCATCATTGTCTTTATAAGCTCTTACATCTATATGCCCTTCCTCTTCCATTCCTTTAACACCATAATAAATAGCATTTTCGAGAATAGGCTGGACAATAAGTTTTACACAAAGAGCGTCTTTAATTTCATCGCTTATATCATAGTCTATTGTAAAAGAGTTTTTGAATCTTGCTTTTTGTATATTACTGTAACTAATCGCATGCCGCATCTCTTCTTCAACTCTGATAATAGTTCTGCCTTCAGAAAGAGATATTCTAAACAGAGAAGCAAGCTGAGTTATCATAAAAGAAGCTTCTTTATTCTGTCCGCTTTCTACCATCCACACGATCGAATCCAATGTGTTATACAAAAAGTGCGGATTTATCTGTGACTGTAAAACATCCAGTTCGCTTTTTCTTTTTTCTTCCTGTTCTATTAGTATGCTGTGCATCAGAACAGAAATCTGATCCAGTAGTTTTTGAAGTGTATTTCCAAGATACCTTACCTCAGATGATCCGCCAATATATATTCGTGGAACAGAAGTGTCTGTAACAGTTCCATTCTTAATCGAGGTGGTAAGCATTCTTATAGGTCTTGCAATTCGTGCAGCAATAACCTTGTTCATGATAAGAATCGCCAATAAAATCATCAAAAGAATCAGTATTACAAAATACCTCACATAACTGCTTGATCCAGCCAGTCTTATATATGGAATAACAGATACAATTTTCCATCCCGTGTAATCAATATCTGAAACCGTTATATTGTAAGTATTACCATCTATATTCTGAACATAATTTCCCGCAGCATTTTTCCCTGCGCCCGCAGTAACTTCATTATATTTTCTAAGTGCTATTTCCATATTTTCCGGATGGTAGAAAATATTCCCATCACTATCACAAAGATAGGCATACTGATTCAAACCTGTATCATTTATACCGGTCATTATTCTGCAAACAGATGCATAGTCTATATCAACAAGCAAAACTCCATGCCTTGTCTGTCCTCCCTTAGTAAAGATGACTGTTCTGCTAAGTGATACCACCCAGGAAAAATTATCATTTGAATAGCTGAATAAATTCTCAACATGCGGCGTTGAAAAAAGAATCTTACCAGGATTTTTTATGGTATTTATATACCAGTCCTGCTTTGTAACATCCGAATCCTCTTTTAACTTATCATAGGGAGATGCAGTGATCAGATTTCCGTTAGCTTCAAACAAAGCAATACTGATAACATCATTTTGCGTTGCACGATACAACAGGCTAAACTCATTTAAAAGTTTCTCTGAATCTATTTCAGTCTGCTGCTGAACTGATAAAAAAAGTGAACTCGATACCTGTCGCATATTATCAAGAAATCTGTTAAGGTCATCTTCTGTATTTTCCAGCATCCATGTACCTGTTGCTACAGAAACATTTCTGGAACGGTTTTCAAAGTTACTGTATAAAACTATTGTCAGAGTTATCATAGAAACAAAAGCCGCTATACTAAATGAAACAAGAAGCATGATCTGTATACTTTTAGGCTGATATTTCTTATAAAGCTTTTTAAATATTTCCTTATTCATCAAGACTCTCCATTGCGGTATTTAGAAGGTGATACTCCAAACTGACGTTTAAAAACATAGCTGAAATAATTAGGATCTGAAAATCCCACTTTAGATGCGATCATGTATGTTTTTTCATCTGTCTCTTTTAATAGCCTTGCTGCTTTTTCCATCCTGTAATCTGTAAGATAGTTTACAAAAGTCTTTCCTGTCTCTTTTTTAAATACAGTAGAAAAATATGCTGCACTAACTCCAAGCTGACTACATACTTTATCTATAGTGATATTCTCATCACTGTAATTATCTCTGACATATTTCTGCGCCTTACCTGCGAATGAAATAAGTCCCATATTTCTTCCGTTACCAATTAATTCTTTTATTTTCTTCAGAATCTCTACAAGGTTTTCTTTAAATTCCTGCTTATCTGGAAGTATTGTACTGATTGTTCTATCCACAAATATTTCATCTATGTTTAATCTGTTTTCAACTATAAAATGATAAACCTTGTTCATAGTATCAATAGTAAAAAATTCATATCCATTAATTGAATTATATTTAACACCATAGGTTAATATATAATCATCAACCTCTTTATCTATATCTATTTCTTTACCAAGCTGAATTCTGTTAAGTATTTCCTCAAAGCTTCTCTCCTGGTCTCCTGTATAGTAGTTTATCTGCACATCTTCACTTTCTATTTCCATAATATTTATGGCTTTTCCGGTTCCATAAACGGACCTGTAAGTAAGCGCTTTTCCGGCACGATTCATGGATTCACAAATATCAGAAAGATCTGTTACGACAAGCCCGATTCCTACTGTAACGACTGCTTTGCAGACAACCTTGGAAAGCCTGCAGAAGCTGTCACTTATATCTGTTAGCTCTATAACATCTTTGGAATCCTTCATCTGAGCAATCATAGCAATATCACCATGATAAGAGAAAAACTTTCCATCAAATTTCTCACCAAGCCTTTCTCTTGCAAGTCTTTCTACTGAAATATTAAGAAGAAGCGGATTAAGACCTTTAATAGACTCGCTTCTGCTAACATGTATGAGTAACGTCTCATAATATGGTCCCTTTAAATCTATCTGATAGTTTAAAAGAAGTTCATCAATCCTGTCCGCTGCAATTCTTCCTGACACAAGTTCTCCATAAAAATTTTCCTGAAGTATCGGAAGACTTTCTGCATAATATTTTGAAAGCTTTTTTATACTCTGAGTTTCTTCGCGTTGCTTATCAAGTGAATTTCTTATCTTGGTAAACACCTCAAGAAGTTCATCAGCATTAATTGGCTTAAGAATATATTCTTCAGCCTCAAATTTTATTGCTTCCTTTGCATATTCAAATTCGTTAAACCCAGAAAAAACTATTATTCTAATTCCGGGATATAATCTTTTTAGCTCTTTGGAAAGTTCAAGTCCGTCCATATATGGCATTTGAATATCTGTCATTACAACATCAACATTTTCCTCTTCTGCAAGGTCAAGTGCCTCAAGACCATTATGAGCTATTTTCGGTGTTTCAAACCCTATTGATTCCCAATCAATTTTTTGTATTATTGCTGTGATTACATTTTCTTCATCGTCAACAAGTAAGCATTTGTAAGCCATACTGTTTCCCCTTTTACTATTTAATGAAATACCTTTTAATAATCTTCTCTTTAAATATTAACCCTATATTTTCTTATATCTACTTTATATTACTTTCTATATGATAGTTTATCATCTAAAAAACTTTTTGTATCATCTAAAAAAGGATAGCAGCTATTGCGCACGCTATCCTTTTTATAAAAATGGGAGAAACTATAAATCACTTTTTCTGTACATATTTCAAACAGTCAAGAGTTACTGCTGTAAGAATGATGATACCTTCAAATACAAACTGAAGATTGGTATCAATACCAAGGATTGTAAGTGAATAGGTAAGTGCTGTAAAAATAAGTACACCAGTTACTACACCTGAAATCTTACCAATACCACCTGTAAATGAAACACCACCAACTACGCAGGCTGCAATTGCATCCATATCCCAGCCCTGTCCATAAGCAGCAGAACCTGAACCAACCATTCTTGCACACTCAAGCCATGAACCAAAACCATATAATATACCTGCCATGATGAATGCACCCATTGTTACCTTAAATACAGAAATACCTGAAACAGCTGCTGCCTCCGGGTTACCGCCTACAGCATATAAATTCTTACCAAACTTTGTCTTATTCCAGATAAACCATACTATAGCAATTGCTACAACAGCCCATAAAATTATCATAGGGAATCCATTTACCTTTGGAACGATCATGTTTGAAATTTCAGGTTCGATTGCACCAAAGGATACGCCCTTTGTTGCATAAGTAACTATACCAAAGATAATAAGCATGTTAGACATAGTTGCTACAAAAGGATGCATCTTGAACTTGGCTGTAAAGAAACCTGCAATGGATGTAAATAGTGTACAGAACAGGATACACATTACAAGTGCAAAGATTGCTCTTACAGTAAGTGGAAGTGCTGTAAAATCAAATATATGGCCAAATACAGCTCCTGTATTTACACCCTTATGCATGATTATTGTTGCTGTTACCATACCCATACCAGTCATACGACCAATTGAAAGGTCAGTACCTGTAAGAAGGATAAGACCTGCAACTCCGAGAGCAAGAAACATTCTTGGAGAAGCCTGCTGCAAAATATTCAAAATATTGTTAACAGTTAGAAGTGGTGTATTTTTTATAATTGGAGTTATGATACAAAGTGCAATAAAAACAGCGAGGATAACAATATAAAGACCATTCTTTAAGAAGAACTGTTTTCTGTTAAAGGTATACTTGTAATTTTCCCACTTCTGGGCATTGTTCTCCTTAAATGAAAACTTACTCATCTTAAGAAGATCAATCAGATGATATTTGTATGTAAATGCCTCATGAAGATGATCTTTTATAAGAGAAAGCTCTTTTTCATAAGTCATCTTTGCATCGAAGGTTTTATTTTTATATACATACTTTTCATCTTTTAATTCATGCTTTGCATCAGCTCCGCCTTTTTTGGTAATTTCAGCAACTGTCTTATCATATTCTGTTTTTAATTTATCCAGATTCTGGTGATAACGTACTGCTGCTTCCTTCTTTTGTTCTGCGCAGGATGCCTTAACCTTATTATAGTATTCATTATCATAATGCTGATCAATGTAATTGCAGGCCTTTGTAACAAGACTGCTTACTTCTGCCTTATTCTTTTCCTCAACCTGTTTTGCTTTTGCTATACTGTCTTTTGCATTACGTATAATATTTTCTTTTTCGCCTTTGGTATAACTCTTATCTTCCTTAACAAGCTGTATATAATTGGTATATTCAATAACCTTATCTGTACCATCTTTTCTAAGCTCGTCTATTTTACTCTGTATTTCACCAACATATCTTCTTATAGGCTCGAGGAGTTTTTCTTCCTGCTCTTCGCTAAGAATAATCCCCTGTCCGCCATTATATTTATTTTCGCTCATTTTTTTCTCCTTCCCTTCAGCTATCAAAGGTACATAGCACTAAGACGCAGGAGTTCCTCCTGATTAGTTTCTTTTGTATTAACAATTCCCGAAAGGCGTCCATTTGACATAACACCAATTCTATTTGTAATGCCCAGAATTTCCGGCATTTCGGAAGAAACAACAATAATTGTTTTTCCCTGCTTGGCCATCTTGATAATAAGCTCATATATTTCATATTTAGCACCTACATCAATACCTCTTGTAGGTTCATCCATCATAAATACCTTTGGATTTCTTTCAAGCCATTTACCAAATATAACCTTCTGCTGATTTCCACCTGATAAAGATGAAATCATATCTTCAGGTCCCATACATTTTGTATGCATAATTTCAATCTCA
>JAILEJ010000471.1 GCA_024688095.1 Butyrivibrio sp. | reverse complement strand
CGGATTTTTTCAATTCTGTAACCACCATCGCAGAGGATTCTGAGGTCTCTTGCAAGAGTCGCACTGTCACAGCTTACATAGACAATTCTCTCAGGTGACATTTTGAGCATTGTATCAAGAGCCGCCTGATCACAGCCTTTTCTTGGCGGATCTATACAAATAACATCTGCAAAGATACCCTCTTTTTCATAGAGATCTGGAAGTACCTCTTCCGCCTTCCCTACATAAAAGTCTGCATTTTCTATTTTATTTGCCTTTGCATTTTCCCTGGCATCATCAATTGCCTGTGGTATTATCTCAACACCATAAACATGCTTCGCATCTTTTGACATCGCAAGCGTTATAGTTCCAATTCCGCAATAGAGATCCCATACGGTCTCTTTTCCTGTAAGACCTGCATATTCTATCGCCTGTCTATAAAGCTTTTCAGTCTGTACAGGATTAACCTGATAAAAAGAAAGTGGTGAAATATTAAATTTCAGTCCACACAGGGTATCTGAAATCGTATCTTTCCCCCATATTGTATGTATCTCTGTTCCCATTATTACATTAGAGCGTTCTGTATTGATACTTACTGATATACTTTCCATACCACTTACTTTTGAAAGCATGGAAGTAAGCTTATCCTGATTAGGAATCCACCTGTTATTTAATGCTTCAGTTTTCAATATTTTGTGTTCTATATTACGTTTATCTCTAGATTTTGTGACAGCATTGTCATTAGACCTTACGTTCTTATTATCTGCGTTGTAATTGATTACAATACAAACCATTATTTCGTCACTGGTAAATCCCTTTCGAATCAGGATATGTCGGACAAGTCCCTTCCCAGTTTCCTCAGAATAAGGAAGAATATGATTCTCTTCCATATGTTTTTTTATGATATCAAGTATTATTTTATTTTCTGTGATTCCAATAAGGCAATCCTCACAAGGAATAATATTGTGACTGTGACCTGCATAGAAACCAATAATAATATTGCCATTTTTATCCGTTCCAACTGGATACTGTGCCTTGTTTCTGTATCTAAATGGTTCATCCATACCTATAATGGGTTCCATTTTGGAATCTATTTCAGATGCTTCAAACCCTCCAAGCCTTACTATATTATTTCTTACTTTATCCTGTTTAAATTGCAGCTGTCTTTCATAAGACATATTCTGTATCTGGCATCCTCCGCACTGTCTTGCAATTTTACAGGCAGGATCAATTCTAAAAGAGGATGGAGTAATTACTTCCTCAAGATGAGCGTAGGCATAATTCTTCTTTGCCTTCATTATCTTTGCCTTTACTTTATCCCCTATTACTGCATCCTTAATAAAAAGGGTATAGCCATCAATTTTGCCTATACCCTCCCCATCAGTACCAATATCTATAATTTCCACTTCCAAAATATCATTTTTGGAATATTTACTATCTCTTGCACTATTTGCCATTTTATCTCCCACTGTTCCAATGAAGTCTGTGAAGCTCGCCTTCTTTCTCAAGTCCTGCAAATCCATTCTGCCTTAAAGCTTCATACAAAACGATTGCTACTGAATTTGATAAATTAAGAGATCTGATGTCAAATCCCATAGGAATTCTTATACATGTATCCTCATTATCAACAAGTATCTCTTCTGGAATCCCTGCACTTTCTTTACCAAACATGATGAAATCATCCTGTCCAAACTCTACCTCAGTATAGGACTTTTTTGCTTTAGTTGTAGCCATCCATACCTTTGCGTTTGGATTTTGCTTTTTAAAGTCTTCAAAATTTATGTATCTATGAAGGTCTAGTCTGTCCCAATAGTCCATCCCCGCTCTTTTTATCTGCTTCTCATCAAGTCTGAAGCCAAGAGGTTCTATAAGATGAAGACTACTTCCTGTTGCCACACAGGTTCTTCCAATATTTCCAGTATTTGCCGGAATCTCCGGCTGATGTAAAACTATATGCATTATTATAATACGTCCTCTCCGTCGTCCATAGTCTTTGACTTAGGAAGTGAAAAAATAAATTCTGTACCTACGCCAACTGTACTTATAACATTTATATTTTCTCCATGGGCCTTAATTATTTCTTTTACTATAGAAAGGCCAAGCCCTGTTCCCTTTTTATCTTTACCTCTTGATGAATCAGATTTATAAAATCTGTCAAAGATCAGCTTCTGATCATCTTTAGGAATTCCTATACCACTGTCTTTAACCGAAATAAAGACCTTCTTTTTCTTTTCAGTTGTCTCAACCTTTATGACACTATCATGGTGACTAAATTTAATCGCATTGTCAATAAGGTTATAAAGAACCTGCTGAATCTTGGACATATCAGCGTTTACAAGCATTTCATCTTCAGTAAGAACAAGCTCAATTGCAAGATTCTTTGACATACACTGAACTTCAAATGAAGCTGCAGTATTTCTTATTACATTATTTATATCAAAGTCCGCCTTATCAAGAAGCATTCCTTTAGTATTCAAATTGTTTAATGTAAGAAGTCCATTTGTCAGCTTTGTAAGTCTCTCTGTTTCATTAAGTACAATTCCCAGATATTTTTCATGCATCTCAGGTGGAATGGTTCCATCCTGCATTGCAACAAGATATCCTCTTATTGATGTCAGTGGTGACCTGAAATCATGTGATACATTTGCAATAAATTTTTTCTGATCACTTTCCTGTCTTGCTATTTCTCCTGCCATATATGACAGTGATGCCGCAAGATATCCCATCTCATCTTCACTTTCTACAGTAAATTCATAGCTCATATTTCCAGCTGCATACTGTTCTGTTGCAAGTGTTATTTTTTTGAGCGGAATATAAACAAGTTCTGTAAAGAATATAAGTATTATCAGTGAAAGAAGAAGTAAAACAAGGAGCACTATATATGAAATATTTAATAGCTCATTTGCCTGTCTCCTAATATCATTCATCGGATAATGAATAACAACATACGCCTGAACTTTGTAGTTTGATGTGATCGGAGCAAAAACACTTAAGTAATCCTGATCAAAAAAGCCCATAAAATCACCGATTACATAATAGCTTCCGGCTGTGACCGCCTGATCAAAGTTCTCTATCTTTATTTCAGTATCTACACTTAACGTCTGCGTTGTATCAAGTACAAGTCTACCGGATGGGTTAACTATCCATATCCTTGAATCATCCATATACTTGGATAGAGCTGTCAGCTGCTTTTGTACAGCTTCAAGTGATGTCTCACTATTGTACAGATCAGCTGCATATGTATTTGCAATCTGAGTTGCCTCTGCATATAGCCTCTCCGCTGTATCCCTTCTTACATGTTCCAAAGTCATACTCGATACAAATGTTGCAACAGCTATGAAGCCAAATAAACCAAATAACAAATATGCAAAGAGAAACTTTATATATAATGTCCTCTTCATTTAATTCAATCCTTTACCTCAAACTTATATCCAATTCCCCAGATCGTGGCTAGTCTCCACTGCTCATGATCTTTTATTTTTTCTCTGAGTCTCTTTATATGAACGTCAACTGTTCTTGTATCACCTACATATTCATATCCCCATATCTGATCAAGAAGCTGTTCCCTTGTAAAAACGTGATTAGGAGATGATGCAAGAAAATATAAAAGCTCAAGTTCTTTTGGAGGCATATCTACTCTTTTACCACCATAATTAACAGAGTAGTTGGTCATATTGATTTCAAGGTCTGTATATCTTACAACCTTATCATTTGACACCTGTGGCTCTGCTACTACCGGCTTATATCTTCTGAGTACAGCCTTTACTCTTGCAACAAGCTCCTTGGAATCGAATGGCTTTTCCATGTAATCATCCGCTCCCATTTCAAGTCCAAGAACCTTATCAAATACTTCTCCCTTTGCTGAGAGCATAATTATAGGTGTCTGTGATTTTGTTCTTATTTCTCTGCAGACCTGATAACCATCTATTCCAGGAAGCATCAAATCAAGTAACACCAGATTTGGATCAAAAGAATTAAATGCTTCAAGAGCAGATTCTCCATCGTTACATATCTTTGTTTCAAAGCATTCTTTTACAAGATATAACGATATAAGCTCAGCTATATTATTATCATCATCCACAATTAGTATTTTCTGTTTATTTACCATTTTTTCCCCGCCTTCATAATATTACAACAATTATGATTTCAACTGTTATCTTGAGAATGTTACGATGGTTACACCGGAATCACCCTCACCAAATTCTCCAAGCTTATAGGACTTCACATAAGGAACATGCTTTAAATGATCATGCACAGCCTGTCGCAAGATACCTGAACCTTTTCCATGTACGATTCTGACTGTTCCCATATGTGATACATATGCATCATCAAGATATTTATCTAGCTCAGCAATTGCATCTGTACTGTTTTTACCGATAAGATTGAGCTCTGTCTTAATGTGAGAAGCCTTGGAAAGATCCATTTTATGATTTCCATAAAATTTCTTCATTGTTGTCTTTCCGTCATCCTCATCCTTTATGATTACAAGATCCTTAATATTTGCCTTGGTTCTCATGATTCCACACTGAATAAAGAGATTGCCATCCTTGTCAGGCTTTGAACTTATAGTTCCCTTTAGTCCCATTGATACTATCTTTACAGATTCTCCAAGCTTAAGCTGAGATTCCTTTAATATCGGATGTGTTGGATTTTGTTTCTTATTCTGATTAGACAATTTATTATTCTTATCGGATATCTTTTTGTTTACATTAGTTCTTGCTCTCTCAAGATCCTGAATACTTGCACCAGGTCCTGCCTTATGGAATATCCTTATCGTCTCATCTGCAACGCTCTTGGCTTCCTGAAGAATCTCTCTTGCTTCTTCATTAGCCTCTCTTATAATCTTTTCTCTTGAGTCTTCTATTTTTTCCTTCTTCTGTTTAAGCTCGCTTCTAAGCTTTTCAGTCTCTTCCTTAAGACTCTGTATTTCAAGTCTTTCATTTTCAATAACCTGGCGGCTGGTCTCAAGGTCTGCAAGAAGATCTTCAAATTTTTTATTATCCTGACTTATCTGTTCTTTGGCAGCATCTATGATTTCATCCGAAAGTCCAAGCTTGGAAGAAATTGCAAACGCATTACTCTTACCTGGAATTCCAATTAAAAGTTTATAGGTTGGACGAAGCGTCTCAACATCAAATTCACAGCTTGCATTACTAACACCGTTTGTTGTAAGCGCATAGACCTTAAGCTCGCTGTAATGCGTTGTTGCAAGTGTTCTTATACCTCTCAAATGAAGATAGTTAAGAATAGAGATAGCAAGCGCTGCTCCTTCTGTCGGGTCTGTTCCTGCACCAAGTTCATCAAAAAGGCACAGGTCATCACCGGTTGCATTATTTAATATATTTACAGTATTAGTCATATGTGATGAAAAAGTTGACAATGACTGTTCAATGCTCTGCTCATCACCAATATCTGCATAAATCTCTTTAAAAATAGAAAGTTCAGATCTGTCTCCTGCCGGAATTGCAAGTCCAGCCTGTCCCATCAAAGTAAGAAGTCCAACTGTCTTAAGTGTTACTGTCTTACCACCTGTATTAGGACCCGTTATTACAAGCATATCAAACTCATCACCCACATAAACATCAATAGGCACAACCTTCTTTTTATCAATAAGAGGATGTCTTCCCTTTCTGATATTTATTTTATGTTCAGTGTTAAAAACAGGAGTTGATGCATTCTGATCAAGTGCAAGTGAAGCCTTTGCAAAAACAAAATCCAGCTCTGTCATTATCTGACAGTCATAAACAAGAGCTTCTGTATATTCAGAAACCATCTCACTTAGATTTTGGAGTATTACTTCTATTTCAGCTTTTTCCTGTATCACCATCTCTTTTAATTTGTTATTGAGTTCAACTATTGCTGCTGGCTCAATAAATAAAGTGGATCCGGAAAAAGACTTATCATGGACAATACCATTTACCTGTCCCTTGTACTCTGCTTTAACAGGAATACAATATCTGTCATCACGCATTGTAACTACAGCATCCTGCAAATAAGTCCTAAAGCTTCCATTTATCATCTTACCAAGCTGATCATGGATTCTGTCATTGGTAAGTCTCATTCCACGCCTTATTGATCTAAGTGCTGGGCTGGCATCAGAACTGATTTCATCTTCTGATACTATACATCTTCTTATTTCTTTTGCTACCGGAGTAAGTGGCTCAAGTCCTTCAAAAAGATCTGTGAGACTGTCTCTTTTTTCATCGTCCCTGTCTCCTCGTCCATAGGCCTTTACCCTGTTAACATTATCAAGAAGATCCGCTATTCTAAGAAGCTGAAATGCATCAAGATGACTTCCTATTTTTAGCGACTTTATATTAGATGAAATATCTTTATTTGAGCCAAAAGATATTGATCCGCTTTTAAAAATCCTTGCTATTCCATCAGCTGTCTTTTGCTGATCTGCCTTTATCTGTGAGAGATCATCTGTTGGAAGAAGTTCTCTGCACATTCTTTTTCCAGGCTCTGAAGAAGCATGTTCTTCGAGCTGCTTTATAATTTTGTCGTATTCAAGTACGTGTAAAACTTTTGAATTCATTATCCCTCAACCTTTGTATCACACAGGTTGGAATCAAATAAGCGATTATAACCTGCCCATCCAGGTTCTGTTTTAGCCTTTAATACCTCTGTGAATGTCTCTATTTTTGCATCTGCATTGTCCGCTAGATTAAGCGCCAATGCCTCTATAATTGCCGGTTTCTTTGGTGAACCATATTCAAGTTCTCCATGATGTGCCAATATACAGTGCTGAAGTTCCTGTCTAAGAAGCACAGGAAAGCCCTCTATATTATCGGCCTTTTTTCCAACCATCTCTGCTCCCATGACAATATGTCCAAGGAACTGACCTTCATCTGTATAATCATTTACAGGGAAAAGAGACAGCTCTTTGGTCTTACCTATATCATGACAAATAGCTGCTGTTATAAGAAGATCTCTGTTTATTGCAGGATATGTTGTACTAAAATAATCACACATTTTACTTACACTAAGTGTGTGTTCCAAAAGGCCACCCACAAAACCATGGTGAACACTCTTGGCTGCAGAAGATTTCTTAAATCTCTCAATAAACTGAGCATCTTCTACAAAAAACATTTCCAATAATCTTTTGAGATATTTATTATTTACACTATTTATAAGTGAAAGTAATTCTTTATACATAACGTCTATATCTTTAGAAGATACAGGAAGGTAATTGCCAGGTTCGTATTCACCCTCGCTACACTTACGGGCCCTTTTAACATTTATCTGAAGCATTCCATTAAAACTTGTTACTTCTCCAAATATATCAACATAATCAAGTGCATCAAAATCCTCTAT
>JAILEJ010000470.1 GCA_024688095.1 Butyrivibrio sp. | reverse complement strand
CTTGTAGCCATTGTAAGTGTCATAGGCTGCTCAAAATCAGTTGTATCAGCTTCAATCTCAACATAGTCAGGAATATTGAAGTCATCGTCATCATCCTTTAGTGAAAGCTCTTCAAGCTTATTTTCATCAAGGTTGAGGCTTTCCTTTAATCCAGGAAGTGCTACGCCCATGATAACAAGCTTATTTCCATCTGATATTACCTTACCACTTGAAACTGTAACATTAGTAAAATTATCTGAATCAAGCATTGTTCCTGAAATCATTGCAAATGGTGTATAAATATCAGTATCTTCATTATTTATCTTTACTGTCTGCTTTGCATTATTTGTGTAATCATATCTGATAACTACATGGCCGCTTTTTCCTGCAAGCTCACTTGGTGAAATCTCTTTACCGTCAAGTGTATATGTAACCTTTATAGAAACCGGAAGCTCCTGAGATGTACTTCCCTGATAATAGATATCAGAGCCATCTGCAAGCCATGTAATTGTACCGTCATCATTTTCTACATATGTCTCATTACCTTTAACATTTACGATATCACTAAGATTTGTTGAATCCTTTATGGTGCCATCTGTTCCTGTGTTTTTTAGCCAGTTACTAACAATAACGTCGCTTACTGTTCCGTTTGCATCTGTAGTAACATAAACAGTTTCCTCTTTGTCAGCTTCGCTTGATGAAGAACCAAAACCGCTGGATTCAAGTGTCTTTGTAAGGGTATCCTCTTCCTGTTCCTCTTCGGCACTTTCGGCTGCCTCTGTAGATATTGCAGTCTCATCTTTTGCTGTATTTGCGCCGCATGCCATTGTTGTAAACGCAAGCATAAATGCGGTTATTACTGATAGTGTTTTCATTAAGTATTTTTTACACATTTCTTATCCCTCCGTATTGCCAGAACATAAATATTTATATTTCCAGTCCCCATACCTGATTAAAAGGAATATCGTTACCCTATGCTAATATAGTCAAGTATAATATATTTCTGGAAAAAAAGCTTTATCATACATCTAATCTTTTTCTTAATTTAAGCAATAAATTTCAAAATCTTACCATGAGGTCTGTTGCCATCTCCGTGATGTCTACAGTTCTTCATACCCATTGTTGTTCTGATAATAAGTCCATCAAGAAGCATATACATGGATGGAAGTACAAATATAACAACAACCATACTAATAAGAGCGCCTCTTGCCATTAAGAAGCAAAGAGAACCAATCATATCAATACTCGATGTAAGTCCTACGCCAAATGTCGCTGAGAAAAAGCTAAGTGCACTGACTATAATAGATTTCATACTTGTCTGAAGAGCTGTTGTAGTAGCATCAAGTTTACTCTGACCATCTACACGTTCCTTTATATATCTTGTTGTCATAAGAATTGCATAGTCAACTGTTGAGCCAAGCTGAATTGTTCCAATAACAACCGATGCTATGAACGGAATTGTTGTTCCTGTATATCCTGGAATACCCATATTGATATAAATAGCAAACTCAATTACCGCAACAAGTATAAACGGAAGTGAAATTGACTTAAGAACTATAGCAATGATAACAAATACAAGTCCGATTGATACCCAGCTTACAACCTTAAAATCTGTATCTGTAATAGTTATCAGATCTTTTGTACAAGGTGCCTCACCAACTACCATTGCTTCTTCATCATAGGATTTTACTATTGTGTTTACCTCATCAATCTGTGCATTGATCTCATCAGAAGCAACAGCATATTCTGAGCTTATAAGCATCATTTTATATTCATCGCTTTCAAGCTCTTCTGTAATCTTTTCAGGCAAAAAGCTCTTTGGAAGAAGAGGTCCTACAAGTGAATCTATGCCGAGTACACTGTCTATACCATCAACTTTTTTCAGACTGCTTATCATCTGATTTGTACTGCTTGTGTCCATATTCTTGTCATACAGAATTACATATGCAGAATTCATATCAAAGTTTTCGTCGAGTTCAGCTGCAGCCTGTCTGCTTGGAAGCGAATCAGGAAGTGTCTGAGCAAGATCATAATAAACAGATGTCCTGCTGTATCCTATAAGTGCAAGTGGAAGGAAAATAAGTAATATCAAACCAAATACATAATATCTTCTGGCAATGAGCGCCGGAATCTTTGTAAATTCCTTAAGAAGTGGTCTGTGCTTTGTCTTCTCAATAAGATTATCAAAAATAAGGATCATACTTGGAAGAACAGTTACACATGCCACAACGCCGAGTACTACGCCCTTTGCCATTACGACACCAAGGTCAAGGCCGATTGTGAAACTCATAAAGCAAAGTGCCACAAAGCCTGCAACGGTTGTAATAGAACTACCAATAACTGACTGGAAGGTTGCTGTAATAGCTTTTGCCATAGCATCTTTTCTGTCTTCTGAATGTTCAAGCTCTTCCTGGTAGCTGTGCCATAGGAAAATTGAATAATCAAGTGTTACACCAAGCTGCAATACAGCACTGAGTGACTGGGTTATAAATGATATCTCTCCCAAAAAGATGTTGCTACCCATATTATATGCAATTGCAAATCCAATACTTAATAAGAAGAATATTGGAATAAGGAATGAATCCATTGTAAGTGAAAGAACTATTGTTGCAAGGATTACTGCTATACCTACATATATTGGAGTTTCCTTAACTGCCATATTCTTGGTATCAACAACGATTGCTGACATACCTGAAAGGAAACACTGCTCATTTGATACCTTTCTAATTTCCTCTATGGCATCCATTGTGCCATCTGCAGATGTAGTATCATCAAATATGATAAACATCAGATTTGCATCTCCATTATGAAAGGCACTTACAATATCATCTGGAAGCATCTCCATAGGAACAGATATATCCATAAGGCTGTCATAGGATAAAACTTTTTTAACATGATCAACCTTTTCTATATTCTCCCTTAATGTGACGATATCTTTTTCCTCCATGCCCTCTACAACATAAAGAGAAAAAGCTCCTGTTCCGAATTGATCCAGCAATATGTCCTGCCCCTGCATGGTTTCAATCTCACCTGGAAGGTAGGTCAGAATATCATAATTAACTCTGGTACCCAGATACCCCAAAAGCGAGGGAAACAGAAGTGCAAGTGATACTGCAAAGATTACAAATCTCATCTTTACTATCAGTCTTGAAATCTTTTCCATAACTAATTTCCCCTTTTTTATAGTCAAAATTTAAAAGTGACCGCTAGTCATTTCTTTCATAATATGGTATACTCCAAAAATGACCAATGGTCAATACCACAATTTTTTGTATTTGGTAAAAAACATTTTTATTCTATTTAGAGCCTTATGGATTATAATGTTTATAATTAGACGGCTTTAATACTATGCCATTCAGTCTTATTAAACAGACCATTTGCAGGCATACCGCAATAGAAAGGTAATAACTTATGGGAAAAATTGATAATAAGAAAAAACAGAAAATGGACAATCTCCTAAATACAGCCTTTGAGCTTTTTACCTCTCAAGGTCTTTACAAAACTTCCATTTCTGACATTGTACAAAAGGCCGGTGTTGCAAAAGGTACTTTTTATCTTTATTTCAAAGATAAATATGATATACGAAACAGGATCATTTCTCATCAGGCAAGCCTTTTATTTGAGAACGCATATAATGAGCTTCAGAATGAAAATATTGTGCAGTTTGAAGACAGGCTCTTATTTATCACTAATCATATTCTTGATTCACTTAACAACAATAAAACCCTTATGCAGTTCATGTATAAGGATCTTAGCTGGGGTGTATTCAAAAAAGCTCTCCTAACCCAGACAGGTAACGATGATGTTGACTTTGCAAAAATTTATCAGAAAATGATAGATGAATCAGGTGTAAAATTCAGCAATCCCGAGGTTATGCTTTTCCTCATAATAGAACTTGTAGGTTCAACAGGATACAGTTCTATCATGTATAGTGATCCGGTTTCTCTGGAAGAACTAAAACCCTGCCTTGATATGTCTATACGCAATATAATAAAGCAGTTCACAATATCATAAAGGTTACAAATAATATAATTTTAGAAGATTAAATATATAAAATAAAATTACTAATAGATTTTTACTATAAAAACAAGAAATCGGAAATAAGAACATTACTGCCTTATTTCCGATTTCTTTTTATGTGTTAAAGAGGAAACGGGATTAAAAAACAATCCTTATTTGAAAGCCTAAAATAAAAAATCAAAGTTTCCAGATGTCACGATTATATTCACGTATAGTTCTGTCAGATGAGAAGAATCCTGCCTTTGCAATATTAACAAGCATCATTCTCTTCCACTTATCTCTGTTTTCATAATCTTCAAACATCTTATCCTTGGTCTTAATATAGTCTTCGAGATCAATAAGAGTCATAAACCAGTCTTTCTTTAAAAGTTCATCCTGTAATCTCTTAAGATTAACCTTGTGGCCTACCTTTATTGCCTGAGGTCCTGTTATAAAGTCAACAGCCTCTTTTATAACCTTACTCTTTTTATAATATTCTTTGGACTTATAATCA
>JAILEJ010000298.1 GCA_024688095.1 Butyrivibrio sp. | reverse complement strand
CTTATTAATCTTGGAAATATTTCAGACACAAGGATGGCCGCTATGGAAATATCCATGAAGGCTGCTTTAAGTAAAGGAATACCTGTTGTTTTGGATGCAGTGGGAGTATCCTGCTCAGAACTTAGAAGGAAATACATAGCTAAATTATTAGATATAAGAAGTAAGTTTGTTTCTAATGAAAGCAGTTTTTTTCTTATAAAGGGAAATTATTCAGAAATAAAAACACTAAGTAATCATTCCTATAGATCTAAGGGAGTAGATGCTGACACAAAACTTGCCTGTACTGAGGTTTCAGATGAAGCTAAGGCTCTTGCAAAAGAATATAAAGTATGTGTCCTTGCAAGCGGAGCTGTTGATATTGTCACAGATGGAGAAAAGGTTTCCTGTATTAGAAGCGGTGTTCCGATGATGGGGAATGTTACAGGGACCGGATGCATGCTGGGAGCAATATGTGCGTGCTTTCTTTCTGTGCAAAAGGATATTGATGCTGTTATCTGTGCATGTGTCTGCTTTGGTATAGCAGGAGAGTATGCAGATGCGAATCTGAATAAGAGAACGAGAATGGATGATTTTGGACATGTGTATGGAAACGGAAGCTTTATGGTACAGCTTCTTGATGAAATTTATTCTATGACGGATGAGAAAATCAGCCTTGATAGATTTAATATTTGTGAAAGGCAGGAAAGATAATAAATATGGCAAAAATAGATTATAAATCTTTGAGATTATATCTTGTTACAGACAGCACAGGATTATCAGAGGAACTTTTTTTGAAAAAAGTGGAAGATGCTCTAAAAGGCGGAGTTACTTTTTTGCAGATAAGAGAAAAGGAAAAGAGCACACGCGAATATATAAATCTGGCAAATAAAGTACATGAAATAACACTTCGATATAATGTTCCGCTTATTGTTGATGACAGGGTTGATGTTGCCATGGCAATAGATGCAGAGGGAGTACATCTTGGACAAAGTGATATGCCAGTTGACGTTGCCCGCAAAATGCTTGGGGACAAAAAGATAATAGGTGCAACCACCAAAACAGTGGAGCAGGCAAAGGAAGCTTATGAAAAAGGGGCTGATTATCTTGGGGTTGGAGCTATATACCCTACAACCACTAAGGTAAAGACTGTGCTTACATCTGTAGATACCCTTAAAGATATATGTGCGGCAGTTCCTGTTCCTGCTAATGCAATCGGCGGCCTTAATAAAGATAATATTCAGATTCTGAAGGGCTCTCCAATTGCAGGTATATGTGTTGTATCTGCAATTATGAAAGCTGATGATTCCGAGGCTGCAGCAAGAGAGCTTCGAATGGCAGTGGATTCTCTTCTTGGATGAAGAAGTTATTAATTGACGTATTAGTTTTTGGACAAATTGAGGAAATTAATAAATGAAGACAGTTTTGACAATTGCAGGAAGCGACTCATCCGGTGGTGCAGGGATTCAGGCAGACCTTAAGACAATGTCTGCTCATGGCGTATATGGGATGAGCGTTATAACAGCTCTTACTGCTCAAAACACTCTTGGCGTAAGAGATATTTGTCCTGTATCAGGAAGTTTTGTAAGAAAGCAGCTTGATGCAGTTATGGAGGATATTTTTCCGGATGCTATAAAAATAGGCATGCTTCCTGATATTGATGTGATGGAAGAAGTTGCAGCGGTATTAAAAAAGTATAAGGCGGAAAATGTTGTTCTTGATCCGGTACTAAGTTCTACATCGGGAACAGAGCTTTCTGCTCAGGAAGCCAGAGAATTTCTCTTAAATGAACTTTTTCCATTATGCAGTATTGTTACACCGAATATTCCGGAAGCAGAAATAATAAATAAGACCAAAATAGAAAGTTCTTTGGATGCAGAGAGAAATTGTAAGGAGATATCAGAAAAATATGGCTGCAGCGTTTTGATAAAAGGCGGACACAGTACATATACAGCTGATAACAAAGTATCAGACTGCTTTTATATTGCAGGAAATAAAGAAAAGTACAAGGACAAAGAGCTGGATAAAATCATCTCGGATAATGAGGAATTTATCTGGATAAGCAGTGAAAAAATAGATAACCCGAATACGCATGGAACCGGGTGTACTTTATCAAGTGCAATTGCCTGTAATCTTGCGCTTGGCTATGAAGCTGAACCGGCAGTAAGAAATGCCAAAAAATATGTATCTTCCTGTATTGCAGCAGGTTTAAAGCTGGGACAGGGAAGAGGACCCATGGAGCATGTAAGGGTAAGGTAAATAGAACTTATTGATTAAGCATGTAAGAGCCTTGGCTTTTGCCCTGGCTGATTATATATTATAAAGATTTTAAGGAGAGAGTATGGAAATGAATTACACAACACAGATGGATGCTGCGAGAAAAGGAATTATTACACCTCAGATGGAAGAAGTTGCCAGAGATGAGTACAGAACAGCAGAGGAAATACGAGAACTGGTTGCAAAAGGCCAGGTTGCCATTTGTGCTAACAAGAACCACAAATGTCTTAAGGCAAAGGGTGTCGGATCAATGCTTAAGACCAAGATTAACGTCAATCTTGGAGTTTCAAGAGATTGCAAGGATTACAACATTGAAATGGAAAAGGTTCTTGCTGCAGTAAATATGGGTGCTGATGCAATTATGGATCTTTCATCTCATGGAAATACACAGCCTTTTAGACAAAAGCTTGTAGATGAATGCCCTGTAATGCTTGGAACAGTACCGGTTTATGATAGTGTTATTCATTATCAGAGAGATCTTTCTGAACTTACTGCAAAAGATTTTATTGATGTAGTAAGGCTTCATGCTCAGGACGGAGTTGACTTTGTAACACTGCACTGCGGAATTACAAGAAAAACAATAGAGCAGATAAAAAAGCATAAGAGAAAGATGAACATAGTATCAAGAGGTGGTTCACTTGTTTTTGCATGGATGAGCATGACTGGAGAAGAGAATCCTTTTTATGAATATTATGATGAAATTCTTGATATCTGTAGAGAATATGATGTAACCATTTCACTTGGTGATGCCTGCAGACCTGGATGTCTTGCAGATGCAAGTGATGTTTGCCAGATAGAAGAGCTTGTAAGACTTGGTGAACTTACTAAGAGAGCATGGGAAAAAGATGTACAGGTAATGGTAGAAGGACCTGGTCATATGCCAATGGATCAGATAGCAGCAAATATGAAGATTCAGCAGACTATTTGTATGGGTGCACCTTTCTATGTACTTGGACCTCTCGTAACAGATATAGCACCTGGATATGATCATATAACAGCTGCCATTGGTGGAACAATCGCGGCAGCAGCAGGAGCAGCATTCCTTTGCTATGTAACACCTGCAGAGCATCTGGCACTTCCAAATGTTGATGATGTTAAACAGGGAATAATTGCATCTAAAATTGCTGCACATGCTGCAGATATTGCAAAGAAGATTCCACATGCAATGGATATTGATAATCAGATGGCAGATGCAAGAAAGAACTTTGACTGGGATAAACAGTGGGAATGTGCAATAGACCCTGAAACAGCAAAGTCAATCCGTGATGACAGATCGCCTGAATTTGACGATACATGCTCTATGTGCGGAAAGTTCTGCGCAGTACGTAGTATGAACAAGGCACTTGCAGGTGAGCATATAGATATTCTTGGATAATATATCAGAATAAACACATTTATTATTTGTCTTTTTCATAATGACAGGGACATAAATTGCAGTTTACGAACCATGAATTACAGATTGTGAACAACCTATTGAGGACGGCTCCTGAATCAGATAATCTCTGTATAGAAACTATATAAAAGATATCTGAGGAGGTAAATTTTTATGAGTAAGCATTCCAGATTGTGGACCGGTATGGCATCTATCAGTACATGCTGTCTGGTTCTTTCAGGAGTCGGCCTAAACTGTATGCTGGGATATTCAGGAACAGTAAATCAGGCATTAGGGATTACAACCAGTAAAGTGGTAAATGAAGGGGACGAAACAGAAGATACAACTTATTTTGAAAGCGATTATGGGGAATTAACCGCTGAAAATCTTACAACTCTTATTGGCGCTACTTATGAAGAAGCAGTACAGGAAGAGGCAGAAGGAGCAGTTCTACTAAAAAATGACAATAATGCTCTTCCTCTTTCAGACAGTGAGACCAGAGTTACACTTTTTGGCCATGCCGTTGCACAGCCGCTTTATAAGAGCTCATCAGCAGGTTCCAAAGGATATAACAGTTCTGAAGGAATCGATCTATATACAGCTCTTTCCAATCAGGGATTTGAAATCAATGACACACTTTATGATGCATACAAAAATTCTTCTACAGAGAGAGGCACTGGAGCGTATGACTTTTTGACAAATACTACAAGTGTACTTTCAATGGGTGAAGAAGATATCTCTTTTTATACAGATGATCTTAAGTCTTCATTTGCAGATTACAGCGATGTTGCAATTGTAATGTTTGCAAGAGAAGGCGGTGAAGGAATGGAGCTGGCTCTTGAAGACAGTTTTGAGGGAATTAGCCAGCTTGCTCTTCATCAGGAAGAAAAAGATCTTCTGAATATGATAAACGAATCAAACGTATTCAAAAAGGTTATAGTTCTTATAAACAGTGGAAATCCAATGGAACTTGAATGGCTTGACGAATATGGCGTTGATGCCTGTCTTTGGATAGGAGAACCCGGACAAAGAGGTTTTGAAGCAGTAGCACAGATATTAAATGGAACTGTAAATCCATCAGGTGCTCTTACTGATACATATGCAGCAGATTCTCTCTCTTCACCTGCTGTAGTAAATGGAAGTTTTAATAATCAGACATGGGCAAATCTCGATGAGGTTCTTGCAGCAATAGATGATGATGATGCCGGAATATCTTACTCAACAGTTCAGGCAGAAGGAATCTATGTTGGTTACAAGTATTATGAGACCAGATATGAAGATAGTATTCTTAATCAGGGTAATGCCACTTCTTCTGTAGGATCATCCTTTGGAACAGAGTGGAATTATGCTTCTGAAGTTACATATCCATTTGGTTATGGCCTTTCATATACTACCTTTGAAAAAAAGCTTGATAATGTTTCCATAAATGGAGATGAAATAACAGTAGACGTAACAGTTACCAACACAGGTGACGTGGCAGGAAAGACTTCTGTTCAGATATATGCACAGACTCCATACGGGGATTATGAGAAAGCTAATCTTGTAGAAAAGTCAGCAATTCAGTTTCTTGATTTTGGAAAAACCGAAATTCTAGAACCTGGAGAGTCACAGACCCTTACTATTACATGCGACAAGTATCTTCTTGCAAGCTATGATTATACAAATGCAAAGGGATATATCATGAGTGAAGGAGACTACTATTTAGCAGTTGGAGATAATGCTCATGATGCGCTTAATAACGTTCTTGCAGCTAAGGGAGCAGCAGAGCTTTTTGATGAGAACGGAGAGGTAGTTACAGGAAATGCAGAAAATGTGTATGCATGGAGTGAAACTCTTGATACAGAGACTTACAAGACTTCAAGATATACAGATGAAACAGTAACAAATCAGTTTGATGAAGCCGATCCTAATTACTGGCAGGATGGAACAGTAACATATCTTTCCAGAAATGACTGGGAAGGAACATATCCTACAAGTGCTACACAGCTTACCCTTTCAGAAGAAATGATAGAGCTTCTTGCAGGAAATTATTATGAAAAGAGTGAAGATGCCCTTTCTGTATCTGATTTTACACAGGGAGAAAACAAGGCAATTCCTCTTGCTGCACTTATAGGACTTGAGTATGATGATGAGGCCTGGGAAGAATATCTTAATCAGTTTACTGTAGCTGAGATTTCAAGCCTGTTATCTGATAACTTTGGTACAACAGAGATTACATCAGTTGGCAAGCCTGCAGTAGTTGCAGGAGATGGACCTGATGGTGTAGGCGGAACCTATAATGAAGAAAAATATGGTACAAGTGTGCAGGATACATGTTTCCCGACAGAAATTGTACTTGCATCAACATTTAATAAAGACCTTATGTACAACAGGGGTAAGCTCATGGCTAATGAGTGTATGTACCTTGGAATGGAAGAAGACTGGATGCCAGGTATAAATATTCACAGAACACCTTTTGGCGGAAGAAACTTTGAGTATTATTCTGAAGATTCTGTTCTTACTTACCTCTGCTCAATTCCTGAAGTTGTAGCGATGGAAGAGCGCGGAGTTCATGCAGGAGCAAAGCATGTAGTCGGAAACGATCAGGAAAATAACAGAGAAGGAATCGCAGTATTTTTTAATGAACAGGCATTTAGAGAGACCTCTCTAAGAGCAGCTGAAGGATGCATAGCTGTTGCCGGTGGAAAGGCACTTATGCACGGATTTAACAGACTTGGCCTTGTATGGTGTTCAGAAAGTACTGCTCTTTGCAACCAGGTTATTGAAAATGAATGGGGATTTACAGGACAGCAGGAAACAGATGCTGTAGCAGGTGCTGAAGGAACATATAAGTGGCATCTTACAAGTGCTATTGCAGCAGGTGTAGACCAGTTCTGCCTCGATTTCTCAGGCTCAGTTGGAAGAACGATTGCAGCACAGATAGAAGAAACAGATGATGGAGACCTTCTTGCTCTTGTAAGAAAGTCAGCACATGACTATCTCTATACTGTGGCAAACAGCAATATTATGAATGGTTATAGCGTTGATTCAAAGATTGTATCAGTTACACCTTGGTGGCAGCCACTTATGATAGCATTGATCGTATTATTTGCTGCACTTGATGTATTCTTTATATTTATGGATCTGAAAAAACGTAAAACAATTGTTTTAGAGAAATGAGGAGGATGATCATGAAGAACATTTTAGAAGGTAAGGCGTATGGAATATGCGTTGTGGCATTATCTTTTATTGTCGCAGTTATAGCACTGATAAGATATTTGTTGTGGGCACCTGCTCATAATACAACAAATTTTTTAGTAGTAGCTGCACTGGTAATTGGTATAATAATAAATGTAATTGTTGTTTTTAAGGATGAAGATATTCTTCTGGTGGCATTAACTGCCTGCTATTCCTTTGCAGTATTCAGGCATCTTGCAGACCAGGTAGGCTCTTTTGTAGATGCTTTTCAGGGAATTAACATGTTTGGAGATGCTACTCAGGTAGGAAACATTATTTCCATCGCAATTATCATGGGAGCCAGCGTATTACTTGCAATTATCAGTGGATTTGTAAAGAGAGAAAAATAATTATGAAAAAAATAAGCTTTAATGACAACTGGATATGTTTTGTAACAGGGAACAGGGATAGTGCGATAGATGTTACACTTCCACATGATGCACTTCTTCTTGATGAGAAGGATGATAACAGTGTAACGGGTGTAAATCTTGGATGGTTTGTTCCAAAAGATTATTCCTATGAAAAGGTCCTTTTTGCAGAAAAGGACTGGGAAGATACAGTTACAGTTCTTTATTTTGAAGGAATTTATCATAAAGCTACAGTATATATTAATGGACAGAAAGCTGCCTATCAGGATTATGGATATACTGGCTTTTATGTAGATGTGACAGAATTACTTAAATATGGAGAGAATAATACTGTTCTTGTTGAGGCTGTTAATACTGACCAGCCAAACAGCAGATGGTATTCAGGAACTGGTATTTACAGACCTGTATGGATATATCAGATGCCAAAGAAGCATATTCTCATAAATGGAATTAAGGTAGATACAATTTCACTTAATCCTCCAACTATAAAGGTAAATGTAAAAACAAATGGAGAAGGGAAAGTAACATGCAGTATTGATGAACTTGGAAGAAGCGAGGAAACATCAGCTGATTCTGAGGGAAATGCTTCTATTATCATGGAACTGCAGGGAGCGGAGCTTTGGAGTCCAGATAGTCCTAAATTATATGATCTGAAGGTCTGCTTTGGGGAAGATGTCAGAGAAGAACGTATTGGTATCAGAATCCTAAAGTTTAATGATAAGACAGGTTTTTCTATAAATAGAAACAGAGTTATCCTGAGAGGTGCATGTATTCATCACGATAATGGAATTCTTGGTGCAGCCGGGTATGAGTTTTCCGATTATAGAAAAATAAGATTAATGAAGGAAAACGGCTATAATGCAGTCAGAAGTGCCCATAATCCATGCTCTGAGGCAACACTTAGAGCATGCGATGAAATGGGGGTACTTATGATGGATGAGTATGTTGATGCATGGTATATTCATAAGACCAAAAATGATTATGCAACTAAAGTTGAAAGCAATTATAAGACGGACTTAAAGGCTTTGGTTGACAAGGATTACAATCATCCAAGCGTGATCATGTATTCAACAGGAAATGAAGTTGCAGAAACAGCTCAGGAGAAAGGAATTGAGCTGTGCGGCAATATGACTGACTATCTGCATTCACTTGATCCATCAAGACCTGTTTCCTGTGGAATCAATATCTTTTTTAACTTCCTAAGCACTATGGGCTTTGGGGTATATTCAGATAAAAAGGCAGAGCAGGAAGTAAAAAATGTAAAAAAGAAAAAGGCTGTTGGAAGTGAGTTCTTTAATAATCTTGCAGGAATACTTGGCGCGGATTTTATGAAATTTGGGGCTACTTTGTATCCTTGTGATGTGCTTACCCGTGGAGCTTTTGCCAGAATGGATTTTGCGGGCTACAACTATGGAATTAACAGATATGTTCATGATCTTAAGAAGTACAAAAGCAGACTGATTCTTGGAAGCGAAACCTTCTGCAGCGATGCATACAGATTTATAGAACTGGCCAAAAAAGAACCAAGAATCATTGGAGACTTCGTATGGTCAGGAATGGATTATCTTGGAGAAGTAGGTGTAGGAAGCTGGGAATACGAGGAATATGCACCTGACTTTTCACATGGAAAAGGCTGGGTTGCAGCCGGGTCTGGAAGAGTTGATCTTACAGGAAAGCCTTTGTCAGAAGCTGATTATACACGTGTTGCTTTTGAACAGCTTGATATTGCAATAGGAGTTATTCCTGTTAAATTTGCAAGTCAGAAGCATTCACCTTCTGCATGGAAGATGACAAATGCGATGGCAAGCTGGTCATTTGATGGCTGTGAAAATATGAATACCAAAGTTGAAGTATATGCAAGAGCTTATGAAATAGAACTGTTTTTGAATAACAAATCACTTGGTAAAAAGAAACCTCAAAATGACTGCAAAGTTGTTTTTGATGTTATATATAATCCTGGGGAACTTAAGGCTGTTGCCTATGATAATAATGGAAAGACAATTGCAGAAACTTCTTTGTTTACAGCAAAGAAAGAAACAGTACTTGTCGCTGAGCCTGAACAGAAGGCTATAGAGATGGAAAATGGCCTTGCCTATATAAGACTTAAGTTTACAGATACAGACGGAGTGCTTAAACCTCTTGAAAGAGATAATATTAAGGTTGAAGTTACAGGCGGTGAGCTTATCGGACTTGGAAGCGCATGTCCATACTATCCTCTAAGCTATCTGGGGGATGTCTGTGATACATATTATGGAGAGGCACTTGCAGTTGTAAGACCATCTCAAAAGGGAGAAATTGTTGTTAAAGCTACAGCCATGAATATGAACCTGATGGCTGATGCGATGGTAGAGGTTAGATAAATGAAATCAGGAAAACTAAAAAAGTTATTGTTCCAGTTTGTTAAGTTTTATCTGTTTTCACTTCTTGTTACTTTACTTCAATATTTATTACTGACTTTTCTTCCGGGGATTTTTTATAATAATACTGACTGGTGTAGTATACCTTGCCAGCTTTTTAGGATAAAATTAGGAGTAGTAGATACTTATATATTTAATTATCCTGTAACAGGAGATGAAACAGGTGGAATGGGATATTTCGCTGCATTTGCAATAACACTTTTTGTTGCACAGTGTGTTAATTTTCCAATGCAGCGTAATGTGACATTTAAATCACATGGCAACGTATTTTATCAGGCAATGTGGTATGTAATAGCATTTGTTGCCATTACAGTTGTGTGTAGTGTACTTATGTCAATTTATGTTCCTGTTTGTAAGCAGTTTTTTGAACCGGCTGTTTATAATATACTTATTACAGTTATAAATGGCGGAGTGCAAATGGTTATATATTTTCCTGTATATAAGATAATTTTTCCAGAGGAAAAGAATGATTAAGATTGCTGTAGTAGATGATGATTCAGGTGAACTTAAAAAATTGTCAGATATGTTTACAAGGCTTGGTGGAGAGACAGGGCAGGAGCTGTCAGTAGAGACATTTACTGATAGTGCTTCGTTTTTAAAGGACTACGATAAGAGTTATTCCATGCTTTGTCTCGATATTGAGTTAAATGGTGAAGATGATGATGACAACGGAATTGAACTTGCCAGAAAAATCAGGCAGGTTGATTCTGATGTCATGATCATCTTTATTACTAATCTGGCACAGATGGCCATTAAAGGATATGAGGTCAGGGCCTTTGACTTCATAGTAAAGCCTGTAATTTATGGTGATTTTGCCATGAAAATGCGAAGCGCTCTTGGATTTTGCCTCGGACATCGGGTAGAGAACTTTAAAGTTCAGACAGAAGGCGGCTTTGTTATGTTATCAAGTGACAAATTATATTATATCGAGGTAAGCGGTCACTATCTTTTTTATCATACCAAAAATCAGGTATATAAGCAGAAAGGGGCTCTTAAAGAGATTGAGAGTAAGATAAATGACCTTCCCTTTAAAAGGTGTAATAATTGTTACCTGATCAACCTTAAATATGTAGATGGTGTTGATAAAGATGATGTAATTGTTGGCGGAGAACGACTTAAGATCAGCCGCCCCAAAAAGAGAGAATTTTTGCAGGCTATTGCAGAGTATATGGGAGGGAAGATGCTTTGAATACCCTTTATGATATATGGTACCAGATTTCTTATGCTGTTCAGCTTATTTTGGCAGGAAGCATAGTAATTATATTTAGTCCTAAAAAGGAATATTGGATTGCAAGATATGCAGTTTCAGTATCTCTTTTTACGGGAATGTCCTTTTTCCTGAATTATTATGAAGATAAGATAATGAGAGTTGTCGGGTATGTTGGATACTGGACGCTTTTTATTGTGGGTGTAATTGTGCTTATAAATTTATGTACTAAATATAATTATAAGCAGGTTCTTTATTATTCGATAATTTCATTGGCAGTGCAGCATGTGGCCTTTGATATATGTGAAATTTCTGATTCCATTTTTGGAAGAATACAGTTTGTTGATGTTATTATATATATTCTTATTTATGGGGTATTTGCGTTTGTATTAAGAAAATTCTTTTCCAGAATGGAGCCTAAGAATTTAGGCCAGACAGACCTTGTTCCGATAATAACGATAGTTATGATTGTACTGTTTGTAAGCGTTATGTATAAAGGTAATTCTTTTGATGAGTTTGAGTTTTCCTGGAACTATGTTTACTACAGAATAGTTGATGCATTGTGTTGTATATATATATTGTGGACACAGGGAATAAGGCGACTCAGCGAGTATTATGCAAGTGAGCTTGACGGTATTAATAAAGCTTTTCTTATCCAAAAAGAGCAGTACAGAATAAGGCAGGAGACAATAGACAGTATAAACAGAAAGTGTCATGATCTGAAGCATCAGATTGAAGCTATTCATCACATGGATAAAGAGACTGACAGGGAGGCTTATTACAAGGAACTGAAAAAGGATATCATGATTTATGATATGGCAATAGATACAGGTAATGAAGCCTTAAATATTCTGATGATGGATAAGGGACGATATTGTCTCGACCATGATATTCAGCTGACCTGTATGGCTGATGCGGGATCACTTTCATTTATGAAGCTTGAAGATGTATATGCCATTTTTGGAAACGCTCTGGATAATGCAATTACAGCTGTAGAGAAGCTTGAAGATAAGGAAAAAAGAGTTATTAATTTAAAGGTACTAAATCAAAATAACATGTTCATGGTACAGCTTCAGAATTATTATGACGGAATTGTATCCTTTGAAGATGGAATGCCTGTTACTACCAAGCTTGATAAGGAAAATCACGGCTTTGGAGTAAAGAGCATAAGATATCTTGCAGAAAAATATGGTGGCACCACTACAGTAAATGCCAAAGATGGTATATTTACTCTTCAGATACTTCTTCCGGTAGGAAAATAGGGCTGCATTATGATTTTCCAATACTCTGGATTGTAGAATATGACATGAGCCTGAGTTTCTGAGCGAGATTCTTTTCACTCTCTTTAAAGCCTGTCTTGGCCCAATAATCTATAATACCAGCACAGCCGCCTGCAACATAGGCAAAAATCATATCCTGATTAAGATCTGGGATTTGTGGCATGTCGCATTTAATAATATTTGAGAATCTGGAATATATGATTCGCGATACCTTTGATGTAAAATTTGATGCGGTTGCCTGTGTAAAAAGACCAATTCCATCACAGGAATTGACATTTTCTTTGACCTGTTTTAGTAAATCTACAAGGAAATCATCCATTGTGCTTGGGGTAGTGGTATCGAGTCTGTTTAAAAGTCTTTCGATTGCCTCTTCCTGAAGCTTATCAATAAGGTCAGGAATATCGAGATAGTGCTTATAAAATGTAGCTCTGTTTATTTCAGCTTTATTACATACTGCTGTTACTGTAATTTTTTCATATTCAGTTTCTTTTGCAAGCTCATAAAAGGCAGAACGAATTCTCATTTTAGTATATCTGATTCTGCCATCTTCTTTTTTTTCACTCATAATCAACACTTCCCTCTAAAACTGTTTAATATCTTTCACATGTTGAACGATTGTTGGTTGTAGTTAATAAAACTACGGGATATAATTCCTATATCAAAGATAATAAACATTTGTTTAATAAATTTCAACTGTGTATTTGGAGAATAATATGAAAGACGAACAGGTAAAAGTATTTGAAAGTGATAATTTATGGGCATCGATTTTTAAGATGGTTGTCCCGGCACTGATAGCAATTCTGGTAATGCTTATATATAACATGGCAGACATGATATTTGTAGGACAGACAGGTGAAACCGCTCAGGTTGCGGCCATATCAGTTGTAGGACCTATCTTTAATCTGATTATGGCTGTGGCAATGCTGATTTCCGCGGGCGCTACAGTAATTATATCCTCGGATCTTGGAAAAAAAGATAATGAACATGCAAAAATGGTTTCATCTCTTTGTATATGGAGTGGAATAATCTGCGGTATTATCGCTGGCGCACTTATAATTGTTTTTAATAAGCCAATTCTTGTATTTCTTGGAGCAACTCAGGATATTATTGGATATGCAAGAAATTACATGCTTATTCTGGCGGTTGGGGCACCACTTCTTCTTATAAGTAATATGCTTGGGCAGGTTCTAAGAGCAGAGGGTGCAGTAAAGGACGGGCTTATAGGAAATCTTATCGGAACTGTTATTAATATAATTCTTGATCCTATATTTATTCTGGGCCTTGGTATGGGAGTTGTAGGAGCTGCAATTGCTACAGTTTTGGGTAATTTGGTAGCCACATTTTATTATATTCGTTATATGAAAAAGAAAGCTGTTGTTCTTAATATGAAGCTCTCCTATGCAAGAATGAATCCTGTATTTATCTTCTCTGTTATGGCACTGGGGCTTCCAAATGCTATAAGTACTCTTTTATCCGGATTTGCCAATTCTTTTGCAAATCAGCTTCTTTCTAAATATGGCTCAGATGCTATAGCAGCAAATGCAGCAGCTGGAAGAGTTAATATGATTATAACAATGATACTAATGGGAATCTGCATGGGTGCACAGCCGCTTATGTCTTATAACTATGGAGCAGGCAGGCTTGATAAGTTATCTGGTGTTATAAAAAGACTTTTGATCATGTCTACAAGTTTTGGACTTATAACAGCAGGAGTTGTTATCTTCTTTAAATCGGCTGTCATCAGCTTGTTTTTGAAGGATGCAGAAGTAGCAGTTCTGGCAGAAAATATTCTGACTATACTTATGATAAGTTCTCCATTTTTAGGATTTTTCTATCTTGCAACAAATTTTTTGCAGGCAACTGGAAATGCTTTAAAAGCGACTATAATTTCTGCGCTTCAAAAGGGATTACTTCTTATTCCACTATTGTTTATCCTTGAATATTTATTTGGTTTTATGGGAATACGATGTGCGTATGTTGCTGCAGACTTCGGGGCAATCATTATTTCATGCATTCTTCTTGTGATTGAATGGATGAAAATCAGTGATAGAGCAAAAAAAGAATATGAAAAAGAGGAAATGAAAAATGGAACTAATTATGATGGATGTGCTAAACGGGCTTAAGTATTTTCTGATTTATATGTTTTCAATAGCAGGGGTATTATTTCTGATAAATAAGATAAAACCTTTACCAAAAGAGTTATTTAGAAAATTATTTCACTTTGTTGCTTTCTCATCGGTAGTAGTAATGATATATGCTGCAAAAGAATGGATTGCAGCAGCGATTATTCCTGTTGGAGTTATTATCATAAACTATCCGGGACTTGTAATTTGTTCAAAAAATGAAAAGTTTACTACTATGTTTTCAGAAAGACGTCCTGGTGAAATGAAATCAAGCCTTTTTCAGCTTTTTGGAACTATGGCAGTTATCATTACAATAAGCTGGGGAATACTCGGACATAAAGAACTTGCAGTAGCGGCCATTTTAATGTGGGGATTTGGGGATGCAGCAGCTGCACTTATTGGTAAAAGATTTGGAAGGCATAAAGTTCTTCGCTTTAAATTTGTTGATCATAAAAAGAGTTGGGAAGGTACAGCAGCAATGTCTTTTGTTGCATTTGTTTTTGGTATGGCAAGTCTTTTGATTGTTGGAAATGTGCCAATAAGCAATTGTCTTCCGGCCGTTATAGTGGCAGCTCCAATGGCTGCGATAACTGAACTTGTAACAGGAAGAGGTTATGATACTGTTACTGTACCATTCGTTTCATTATTTAGTATTTATGCAACATATATTGTAATGGGGATTGTATAATTATTTTTGCCGATATTCGGATGGAGTTTTCTCATATATTTTTTTAAATACTTTAACAAAATAATTATTATCATAATATCCAACAAAGCTGCTTATTTCCTGAATTGGAAGATCTGTTCCACTCAGGAGCTGAGCAGCCTTTTTGCATCTTAGTCTTGCAATATAGCTGCTTATTGTAGTGCCTGTTTCCTGTTTGAAAATTTTTGACAGATGTGATTCAGATAATTTACTTGCAATGGCAAGCTCAGAAATAGTAATATTCTGGCTTAAATGCAGATTAATATATTCTATGGCTTTCTGAACAGGTTCAGAATAGTTACCACAGGAAAGAATATGATTTCTGACAGCGCTGGTTAGTTCTACAATCATATCTTCTATATACTGATTGTTGTTTGAATTATTAAGAGAAGACATCTTCTGAACGTATTTCTGGGTTATTGAATCTATTGTTATTACAGACAGGCCGGATTCTTCAGCTGCTTTCCTGGAAAGTGCTCTTATTATTGCAATAGAAGAAGGAGAAGTGTAGTAGTTTAACATTTCTTTGGAAATATTTTCTGTGTTCTTTTTACTTGCCATTTGCTTAAAGGCTTCAGAAACATTTTCTACATCACCAAGTCGTATAAGGCTTAGGAAATGATTTTCTGTGTCATATCTTTTATATACTTCACTATAATTTTTATCTGATTTACTTTCTTCATCCGAAAGAGCACTGGTGTCCGATATAAAGCCGGACAACAGGCGGTACTTTAATTCTATATCAGTGTCCGTAAGAGACTTAAGACAGGCATTTATGACAAATTGTATATGATTGGTATTTAGAATCGGAAGCGCCGTGTAATAGAGCCTGAGGGCAGGAAATCTAATGCCTGATATATTATTATTCATTAGTATTGTTTCCAATTTTTTTTCAGAATATTCAGTTTTGACATAGGGACCAATAATAAATTTTCTGTTTTCTAATATAAAAAATATAATCGATACATTGATGTAATCTACAACTTCATAGCACATATTACTTTTGGCAGAATTAAGTAAATAATGCAGGGCATTGGCTGTATACATTGGTTGTAAAGTTTTATTGAAACAGTATTTTTCCTCAAATTTTTTTAAAGTTTCATCCATATCTGTTACATCAAATACAGAGACAGAAAGAAGGTTTGCAATTAATTTTAGAAATAGGTTTGAATTCATATATTTTTCCTTTTAAGAGAATATTACTATAAATAATATAATTATTCTATCATAATACATTCCACCCTTGCTAGTATATAGGCACAAAATATATTTATTGAGAAGGGATATTATATTATATGGGAAAAGAAAAAACTCTTTACAGAGAAGAAAACGGGGTTACATACAAACGAGCAAGGACCTGGCATATTGCATTTTCAACTATGACAGGAGCCGGACAGATGGCATTCTATGTATTGATGGGAGGCGCATCATATATAGGAAATGCAAATTTCGGAATACTGGTAGCTATTACAGGTCTTATAATAACAGGCTCAAGACTGCTTGATGGAGTTACAGATCCAATAATTGCATATTTTTTGGAGAGATTTAATCCTCGAATTGGTAAAGTTAGATTTTCTATATTACTTGGATGGGCGATAATGTCAATTTCTACACTGCTTATGTGTAATTTGGGACCTAAGTTTAATATAACAGGTGTGGCTGGTACTTTATATTTCATATTATGTTATGCCATATACATTATTGGATACACATTTGTAAGTATTGCAGGACAGATCAATGCAAATATTCTTACAAATGATCCAAAGCAGAGACCTACAATAGCAGTTTGGAACACTACTTATGCTTATCTTACACCAATGATAATGTCAGTAGTTGCTTCAGCAGTTATTCTTCCTAAGTTTGATAACATACAGGGAACTGAGTATTTTGCAACTTATAATATTGTAGTGATTTTTGTATCATTATTCTTTTATATTCTTGCCTGCATAGGAATAGCTCCATATGACATTCCTGAAAATTATGAAGGCATAAAGACTAAGGAAGAAAAAGAGTCTAAGCCATCTGCAAAGGATATGATAGCTTTAATAAAAGAAAACAAAGAGCTCCAAAGATATATTGTAGCAGCAACATCAGATAAGCTCGCACAGACAATAGGAGGAGCAGCAGTTGTATCAACAATGCTTTATGGAATAATGGTTGGTTCATTAGCAATATCTTCAATTTTGTCAGCAGTAGCAATGCTTCCATCTATTATATTTGCAATCATAGGTGCCAGAATTGCAGGTAAAAAGGGAAGCCGTTCAGTTATGATCACCTGGACAAAGGCATGTATTATTCTGAATGTAGCATATGCAGCATTTTTACTTTTTGCACCCACACAGGCAATTGGAGGAATTCTTGGAGGAAATATTTCTTCTATAGCAATAATACTTGCTGTTTCATTTGTATTTTTTAACTTTGGAAATAATGCTGTAAAAATGGTCGTTTCGGTAGCAACTAACTCAATGAGAATGGATATTGTTGATTACGAGCTGGACAGATCTGGTAAATATCTTCCTGCAACTGTATCTGCTACATACAGCTTTATTGATAAGATTGTTTCATCTTTTGGAGCTACGATTGCCACAGTAGCTATTGGATTTATTGGTTATACAACAACTGTACCTCAGCAGGGAGATCCTCTTACTGCGGGAATAAAAATTATGACAGTTATCTTACTCATTGGTTTTCCGATTCTTGGATGGATATGTACACTAGTTGCAATGAAGAACAGTACTATTACTTATGAAAAAATGGCTCAGATTCAAAAGAGTATTTCAGATAAGAAAAAAATGATGAATGCTTGAAGTAAGGAGTACAGTAATGAGAAGAACTATTAATTGGAATAATAATTGGATATTTATAAAAGAGAATAAGGAAGAGAAAATAACACTTCCCCATACCTGGAATGCTATTGATGGACAGACCGGTCCAGAACCCTATTACAGAGGAGTATGTATATACAAAAAGATTTTTGAAAGACCTGTGATGGATAAAGGAGAAAGATGCTATCTTGAATTTAGGGGAGTAAACTCATCCTGTGAAATCAAAATAAATAATAAATCAGTGACAACTCATGATGGTGGATATTCTACTTTCAGAGCGGATATTACTGAATATATTGAGGATGAAAATAATCTGCAAGTAATTGTTTCAAATGAGCCAAATAACAGAGTATATCCACAGAGAGCTGATTTTACATTTTATGGTGGAATATATAGAGATGTTTTTCTCATAATTACTGATGAAAGTCATTTTGATCTGGATTATTTTGGTGGTAACGGGATTTATGTAACTCCTTCAATTACGGATGACGGAGCTGATATAGACATAAAATGTTATTATACGGGAAATGCAAATAAAGTAGTTGCATCAATAGATGGTGTTGGTGAGCAGATCCTTGAAGTTTCAGAAGCTGGAGAAAAAAAGCTTGCAAAGGGTAAAGTTCATATAAATTCTCCTCATTTATGGAATGGTTTAGAAGATCCATTTTTGTACAGGATAACGGTAACTCTTTTTAATGAAGGTAAGGAATGTGACAGAGTATATGATAAGTTTGGAATAAGAGAGTTTAGAGTTGATCCTGAAAAAGGATTTTTCCTAAATGGAAAAAACTATCCTCTACACGGAGTATCACGTCACCAGGACAGAGCTGATGTTGGTAATGCTCTTACCAAAGAAATGCATAAAGAAGATATGGATCTGATAATGTCTATGGGAGCTAATTCTATAAGGCTTGCTCATTATCAGCATGATCAGTATTTCTATGATTTATGTGATGAAAAGGGAATTGTTGTATGGGCAGAGATTCCATACATTACGGTTCATATGGATACAGGACGTGAAAATACAATATCCCAGATGAGAGAGCTTATAACACAAAATTATAATCATGCTTCAATCATGTGTTGGGCACTTTCAAACGAGATAACACTTCAGGGAGTAACAGAGGATCTTCTTGAAAATCACAGAATTCTAAATGATATAGTTCACGAGATGGATGAAAAAAGATTTTCAGCCATGGCAAATCTTTTTCTGCTGGATACTAATTCACCCCTTGTTAAACTTCCAGATATAAGAGGATATAATTTATATTATGGATGGTATGTAGGTGAAGCTGGTGATAATGATAAATGGTTTGATGATTTTCATAAAGATCATCCGGATGTTGCTATTGGACTTACTGAATATGGTGCAGACTCAGTTATTAATCTTCAGTCTCCAAAACCGGAAAAGGGAGATTATACCGAAAGTTATCAGGCATTATATCATGAACATATGCTGGAAATGTTTAGCAAAAGACCGTTTATATGGGGAACCTATCTTTGGAATATGTTTGAATTTGCTGCTGCCGGAAGAGATGAAGCGGGAGATCCTGGAAAGAATCATAAGGGTGTTATAACCTTTGACAGAAAACATAAGAAGGATGCCTATTATATTTATAAGGCTTGGTGGACAAGTGATCCATTCGTTCATTTATGCTCAAAAAGATATCATGACAGAATTGAAGATACTACAGAAATAAAGGTATACAGTAATAAAGAGAGCGTAACATTATATGTTGACGGCAAAGAGATTGAGACTAAAAAGGGCGCACATGTATTTAAATTTAATGTAGAAATTAATGGGGTACATAAAATAAAAGTAGTTTCTGATGATGTGTGTGATGAAATGGAAATAGCCCATGTAAATGAGCCTAATCCGAATTATTTTGCCGGTGCAGATAAGGTAAGAAACTGGTTTGATGAACCAGAGGAAAAGGCTGAAGAAAAAGAAGGATATTTGTCAATTAACAGTACAATGGCTGAAATTCAGGCAGTACCAGAAGGAAAAGCTTTTATTGATAAGTTTATGGATAAAATGAAGAGTAAGACGGCTGGTGGAATGGGAGAAGGTGTAGAAATATCAGAAGCTATGCAGGCTTTAATTGCAAGACAGCCACTTATAAAGCTTATTCAGCAGGGCGGAATGGAACTTGATACAGAACAGATAAATCAGATAAACAGTATTTTGTTAAATATTGAAAAGAGGTAAAAATAAATAATGAAATTTAATGAAGAATTTATGCTTGGAGCATCAACAGCTGCACATCAGGTTGAAGGAAATAATATAAATTCAGATTACTGGGCTATGGAGCACATGAAGTATTCTCAGTTTGTGGAGCCATCAGGTGATGCTGTTGACCATTACAATAGGTATGAGCAGGATATAAAAATGCTTAAGGATGCTGGACTTAATACATATAGATTCTCAATAGAATGGGCAAGAATTGAGCCAAAGCGCGGAGAATTTGATGATAATGAAGTCGAGCATTACAGAAAGATGATTCAGTTTTGCAGAAAAGAAGGTGTTGAACCTGTTATAACACTTTTACATTTCACATCTCCTTTGTGGCTTATTAAAGAAGTAGGCTGGGATAATGAAGAAGTTGTTGAACTTTTTGCCAGATATGTAGGTTATGTTATAGAGAAGCTTGGTGCAGATATAAAGTATGTTTGTACTATAAATGAAGCAAATATGA
The DNA here is from genome assembly GCA_024688095.1 of Butyrivibrio sp. Taxonomy (GTDB): domain Bacteria; phylum Bacillota; class Clostridia; order Lachnospirales; family Lachnospiraceae; genus Butyrivibrio. The sequence goes on along the minus strand of JAILEJ010000298.1, from coordinate 4,789 downwards.
GGCTTCAGATTGGTGCTCTCATGGAACGTTTTAAAATGCAGATGATGCAAAAAATGTCCAAGGCAGCTGAAAGTAAAAAAGAAAATTCATCAGATTCAATGGAAGGACAGGTTCAGGTAGGACTAAATCTCAATAATCCTATGGAAAAGATGAAGCTTGCTGCCATGGAAAATGCAGAAGTTTTTGGTGATCCACAGCCTCATACCTTTGTATCAGCTACGGATATCAAGGGCGATATGATTGTTATAAAGGCTCATCAGGCTGCTAAAGCTGCCATTAAAGCTATAAATCCGGATATTAAAGTTGGAATTACTTTATCATTGCATGATTTACAGTGGATTGAAGGTGGTGAAGAAAAAGCTGGTAAAGAGTGGGATGAGGAATTTTCCCATTATATTCCATATATCAAGGACGATGACTTCTTTGGACTGCAGAATTATACAAGGACTATTTATGGACCAGATGGAATAGTGCCTGTTCCGGAAGGAACACCTATGACACTTATGGATTATGAAGTTTATCCTGAAGCATTGGAGCATGTTATAAGAAAGGTACATTCTGAAATGGAAAATGTTCCTATTCTTGTCACAGAAAATGGAATTGCAACTTCAGATGATGATCAGAGAATAGCTTTCATAGATAAAGCATTAGAGGGAGTTCAGAATTGTATAAATGACGGAATTCCTGTAATAGGATATTGTCATTGGTCACTTCTTGATAATTTTGAATGGCAAAAGGGATATGCACTCACATTTGGACTATGTGCTGTTGACAGAAAGACTCAGGTAAGAACACCTAAAAACAGTCTGAAACATTTGGGAACATATTGCTGACTGAAAATCAAGTTTTATTGATAATAATACGGTTAATTTATTACAGCTAACTGCTGGATTTCTAAATAATTAAGGAAAGTATATGAAAGCTATAAATATTAAAATTGAACATCTTTATAATCCAATAGGAATTGATATAGACAAACCACTGATAACATGGAATTGTGAGGGTGGGACAACTCAAACCGCTTATGAAATAAAGGCCTTTTCAGATGGAAAAGAAATATGGACTACCGGAAAAGAAAAATCCTGTGTTATGCAGGCAAGGTTTGAAGGAAAACTTAATTCCAGACAAAGGGTCGATATTGAAATAATTCTTTTTGACGAGAATGATAATCCTGGAGAATTATCAAAATGTTTTTTCGAGATGGGCCTTTTAGATAATTGTAAAGACTGGTGTGCAAAATGGATAAACCCGGAAGTAGAAAATCTTCTTGAAGTAAATAAAAGACCAGCCAGTTACCTGAAGAAATCATTTACAGTGACAAGCTATAAAAAGGCAAGATTATACATAACGGCTCATGGACTTTATACAGCTTTTATAAATGGAGAAAGGGTAAGTGATCATGTTCTTAGTCCTGGGACGTCAGAATATGACACTCGTCTTGAGTATCAGACAGTGGATGTGACCAGTCTCGTTCATGAAGGAGACAATGAAATCTGTGTAATACTTGGAGATGGATGGTATAGAGGAAAAAGCGGTATGAATAATACTGCAGGTAACCTTTATGGCAATGATATTTCCCTTTTGGCACAGCTTGAAGTGGATGAAAAGGTTGTATGTATCACAGATGAAACATGGAAGGCATCACAGGATGGCCCTATCAGAGCTAATGGACTTGACTTTGGCGAAAGAGTGGATGCCAGATATGGAGATGGTGTTTTTGCAATTGATAATTATCATTTAGTAAAAACAGAGAATTTTGGATATGAAAAGCTTGTATGCTCTAATAATGTTTCTATAAGAGAAAAAGAAACATTTAAGGGAAAACTCATTGTAACTCCAAAAGGTGAAAAGGTTATAGACTTTGGACAAAACATAGCCGGATATACAAGTTTTAGCTGTAATGCTAAAAAAGGAGCAAAAATACGTCTTGTCCATGGTGAAAGCCTTGATAAGGATGGAAACTTTACAATAGATAATTTCCAGCATGAAAGCATGGATCCTGCGAAAATGGTATATCAGGAAACTGATTATATTTGTAAAGAGGGTGAGAATGTTTATAAGCCTTTATTTGCAATTTTTGGCTTCCAATATATGCTCGTAGAATCTGATATTCCGGTTGAAGATATAGACTTTACTGCAATTGCGGTATATTCAGATATGGAAGTTACAGGACATTTTGAATGTGGTAATGCCGATGTAAATAAGTTGTTTAATAATTCATTGTGGAGCATGAAAGGAAATTTCTGTGATATCCCTACGGATTGCCCGACAAGAGAAAGACAGGGCTGGACAGGAGATGCTGCAGCTTTTGTACCTACAGGTGTATATTTAATGGACTGTTACCCTGTATTAAGAAAATGGCTTAATGAAGTACGAAGCGAACAATTGCCGGATGGCAAAATCCCAGGAGTGGCTCCTAAAAGCGAAGTTCCTGGAAAATTTAAGCTTTTGAGTGATGGATCTGCCGGATGGGCAGATGCTATAGGAATTGTACCAGGTACACTGGCATCAGCTTATAATTGCACTGATATTCTTGAAGAAAATTATGAAGCTTTTAAGAAATGGGTAGATTTTACAGCCGAAAGAGCAACAAAAAGCAGGCTGAAGTCAAAATTTAAATCTGATAAGCATAAGAAATACATAGTTGATACAGGCTTTCATTGGGGAGAATGGCTTGAGCCGGGAGTTGATTCCAAGGCAGCTCTTACTGAAGCACTGATGAAGGGTGCACCAGAAGTTCCTACAGCATATTATGCATATAGTAGCAAGCTTTTAAGTGATGCAGCAAAGAGGCTAGGTAAGACAGACGATGCAGAGTATTACGCAAATTTGTCTGAGAACGTAAAAGAAGCTTATAGAGCCTGGTTTGTCAAAACTGGAAAAATTGTTTCTGACAGGCAGGCATCATATGTAAGACCAATAGCTTTGGATGTAATTAACGACGATGAGAAAAAAGAAGCTGCTGAGACTTTAAACAAGATGGTTATAGAAAATGGTTATCACCTTAACACAGGATTTTTATCAACACCATTTTTGTGCCATGTACTTACAGAATATGGATATACTGATACTGCTTATAAACTGCTTTTGCAGGATACAGCACCAAGCTGGCTGTATGCAGTAAAAAAAGGTGCAACTACTATATGGGAAACATGGGATGGAAAGAGAGAAGATGGTACGGTACATGATTCTTTAAATCATTATTCTTATGGAGCTATATCAGGATGGCTTTTTAAGGATGTTGCAGGTATAAATCTGAATTACGGAAAAATAACTATAAAACCGCATCCAAATAAGATTCTTGGCTTTGCATCAGCAAGTTATAGTTCACCGATTGGAATGATAAAATCATCCTGGAAAGCAGAAGGTGATAGCTTTAGCTATGAAATAGAAATACCATCCAATACTAAAGCATATGTTACATTGCCTGGGCAGGAAGAAAAAATACTTACCGCAGGAAAATACTGTTTTGAAAGTGACCTTACGGGACGGGGTTAAGGGTTCAAAAGAATCGTATATCTGCTTGACAAACTCCTTTTTGATGTAATATCGTTAAGATAATAAAAGTCTGAGGGGAGATAATTGAATAATGAATGATGTAGAAAAAAAAGAAAAGTTTACTGAAAAGCATCCGGTAATAGGACTATTATTAGTAACCTATGGAAGTTTTCTTGTTGCACAGTATGTTATTGGACTAATACTTGTGGTTCCGCTTTCCAAATTGACGGGATTGGAATACACAGAAGCTATGCCGCTTGGAGTTGTCATAGGAAGCTTTATAGTTCTGATATTCTGGAACATAAAACGTTCACCAGAGTACCATTTTATGCCGGGAAAAGGTGATACTTTAGAAGCAGTCAAGCTTGTCAGTCCTGTGTTTTTATATTGCATATTGCTATTTTCGTTTTATGCTCTGTTTATACCAGGTGGCAAATTTACATTTGCAGCTATACCGATTTCAGATATATTCGCATGTCTGATGGCAGGAATATCCGAAGAAATAATTTTCAGAGAAATTGCAATTCCATATATGACAAAAAGATGGAATAGTGAAAAAATGATCCCTATTTTTGCAGGTATTTCAGCCGTTATGTTTGGACTTGTGCATTTGACAAATGGTATAAGCGGAAATATCACAGGTTCTATATTACAGTCTGTATTAAGCGTGCTTTGGGGATATTTTTTCAGCGCAGTTTATCTTAGAAATGGTAATATATGTGTCCTTGCTATTGCACATACCTTATATGATATGCTTGTTTTCTCCAATGCTAATGGATTGGAAAAAGTAGGTATTTCGGTTCTACCTGATTGGATACAGGTTGTATATATAATATTGGAGTCGGCTCTTGCTATCTATGGTTATTTCCTTCTTAGGAAATCAAAGAGGGAAGAAATATTAAAGTTCTGGGATCATAAGTGGAGCAGAGACTGATGGAATCAGCCAGAAAATAATTTCTAGGCGTTAATACTGTAATAAGCAGCTGTTTTACCTGATTTATAAATCAGGAAAACAGCTGTTATTATGTCTGCAATAATACAATAACCCAAAAAAGCACATATAATTGATGATAGTAGATTTAATTTTTTTTCACGGAAGAGACATATTACACTACATAACTGAATTGTTCCTGTCATTGCCATAATAGATCCAAGGTAAAAAATAATTGCAGCTGCGCCAAGCCAGCCAAATATTGGAACTATTGCAAAAATAGCAGCATATGATGCTACATGTATGCAGGCGTATGCAGATAAAAGTTTCAGTAATATGGAATGAATAGCAGTTTCTTTT
>JAILEJ010000438.1 GCA_024688095.1 Butyrivibrio sp. | reverse complement strand
CAGGCTGGACAGCTATACAGACCTCTAAGAGAAAAAAGTGTTGAAACACTGAAAAGTTATGCAGTAGAAGCTTTAAAGAATACCGGTTACGAAGAAATATCGTTAAGTTCACTTAGTTCAAGTGATTATTCAGGTTTGCCTGAGCTGGTTGATTTCTTAATTGATTATTGTAATAAGAAAAAAATTAATATTTCATTGCCTTCACTAAGAATTGATGCTTTTTCTCTTGATGTCATGAATAAGGTGCAGGATATCAAAAAAAGCAGTCTTACCTTTGCTCCAGAAGCAGGAACGCAAAGAATGCGTAATGTAATAAACAAAGGTCTTACTGAAGAGAATATTTTAAAAGGTTCTCATGATGCTTTTGAAGGCGGATGGAACAGAGTTAAACTATACTTCATGCTTGGTCTGCCGACAGAAACAGATGAAGATATTGCAGGAATAGGCGATATTGCAAATAAAATAGCAAAAGAATACTTTGAAACTGTTCCTAAGGAAAACAGACATGGAAGAACAGTTGAAATTGTTGCAAGTACCTCATTTTTTGTTCCTAAGCCATTTACTCCATTCCAATGGGCTCCAATGGATAACAAGGAAGCGTTTCTTGACAAAGCTGCAAAAACAAGAAATGGTATTATGTCACAGCTTAATCAGAAGCATATCCGTTATAACTGGCATGAAACCGATGCAAGTGTTATGGAAGGCATTCTTGCAAGAGGTGACAGAAGAATAGCTGAAGTTATTTTAAAGGCATATAAAAAGGGTTGTATCTATGATGCATGGAGTGAATATTTTAATTATGAAACATGGATGGAAACCTTTAAGGAATGCGGAATTGATCCTATGTTTTACGTAACAAGAGAACGTGATAAGGACGAAATTTTCCCATGGGATATGCTAAACTGCGGAGTCACAAAAGAATTTTTATACAGAGAATGGCAAACAGCTCTTGCAGGTAAAGTTTCTCCAAACTGTCGTCAAAAATGTATGGGCTGTGGTGCTCTTGGCTATAAAGTTGGTGTATGTATGGAAGAAAAAACAGGTGAGGTAGATTAAAATGGTAAAGCTACGTTTAAAATACTCTAAGAACGGGCCTATTAAGTTTATTGGACATCTTGATGTTATGAGATATTTTCAAAAAGCTATAAGACGAGCAGATCTAGATATCAAATATTCCGAAGGATATAGTCCTCATCAGCTGATATCTTTTGCACAGCCATTAAATGTTGGTTCTACCAGCGATGGTGAATATGTTGATATGGTTTTTGAAAGTATAGTAAGCCCTGAAGATGTAGTAACAAGATTAAATAATACGATGAATGAAGGTATTAAAATACTTGATGCTATGGTTTTGGAAGAGGGTGCAGGTAAGGCAATGACACTTGTTGCTGCTGCAAAATACAAGATCACCTTTAGAAAAAGTGCTGAGCCTGACTTTGACTGGGAACCAAAATTATTGGAATATCTAAGCCAGGAAAATATACCTGCAATCAAGAAAACAAAATCAGGCGAAAAAGAAATTAACATGAAGCCGTTAATTTATGATTATGAAATAAAAGATCACGCATTATATTGTCTTATTAGTTCCGGTAGTGTAAATAACCTTAAAGCATCACTTATAATAGATGGTTTTATGAAAAGCCAGGGCAAAGAAATAGATACGATAACTGGTATTCAGCTTCATAAAATAGAAAACTACATGGCTGGTGAAGACAATAATGGTCCGTTTTTTGTTCCTTTAATAAGTCATGGCGAAAGTGATAAGATATATATTTAAGTTTTGAATTTTTTGAATGTTTTTAAGTTTTTGACATTACTAAATTCACATAAAAGATATTTAAACAATAATTTAACGTCATTAATGCATTTTTTAATTTATACCAGAGGTCATCAATCATATGAAAGATAATATAATAATTACAGAAATGAATAACACAAAATATTTTATCTGCATGACAAATGGACAAATAGAATGCCTTGATACATATGAAAATAGTGATATCGGAAGCATATATGTCGGAATAGTCGAAAACATAATTATTGGTATAAATGCTTCTTTTGTACGATTTAAAACCGATACAGAAGGTTATCTTGATAGTAAAGATTTTAATACTAACTGTATTCTTAATAATACAAACACTAATAAACTAAGACAGGGAGACCTTGTACTTGTACAGGTTCAAAATGATCCGATAAAAACCAAACAGGCAAAACTTACATGCAATATTTCGCTTTCTGGAAAATATGTCGCTCTTACACTTGGAAAAAGAGGTATTGGTGCCTCAAGAAAAATAGCTTCAATCAGAAAAGATGACATTAAAATACATCTAAAAGACTATATAAGAAATAACGACAATTTTAATTTTAACAATTATGGCATTGTAATCAGAACTGAAGCTGGAAAAGCAGATGTTACCAATGAAATGATCATTGAAGATTTGATTGAAACATACGAAAAACTTGAAAATATTATTACTCTTGCCAAAATGAGAAGTAAATTTACAGTTTTGTATCAGAAATCAGAAACAGATTTTTATAATGATAAAATATTAAAAATGATTCATTTTATGGAGCAGCATTCGATATCTGATTTTGAGATAATAACTGATCAGAATGATATTTATTATTTATACAAAAATGATTTTGAAAACATAAAATTATGGAATGATCATACTTCACTGGCTGTATTATATGGTCTTGATTCTAAGATAAAAGAGATTTTCGGTAGAAAAGTATGGCTTAAATCAGGTGGTTTTTTAATTATAGAACATACAGAAGCTATGGAAGTCATCGATGTTAATTCCGGAAAAGATATAAATAAAAAGAATTTAGTATTTCAAACCAATATGGAAGCTATAGAAGAATCTTTCAGGCAGATACGATTAAGAAACCTTTCTGGAATGATAATGATTGATATTATTAATACACCCGATAAAGATGAAAAAACAGCTTTAATTAACAAAATAAAAGAATTATGTATAAAAGATCCTGTACAAACAAATTTTATAGATATTACAGGACTTGATATTGTTGAAATAACAAGAAAAAAATCTTGATAAATTTTTCTAAATTCAATTGACAACTATAAAAGTCAATGATATTATTTATGAGTATGCCGCTTAATGAGGTAGAAGTGTGTCTATTTTTGAAATAAACACCACCGTAATTAGCGAGTTTTTAGAAGAAGGAGGTGCCTTATGTACGCAATTATTGTAACAGGTGGAAAGCAGTACAAGGTTTCCGAAGGTGATGTAATCAAGGTTGAAAAGCTTGATGTTGAAGCCGGAAATGAGGTAACATTCGATAATGTTATCGCAGTAAATGATGATAAGACTCTTAAAGTTGCCGGAGATGTAGCTAGTGCTTCTGTTAAGGCTTCTGTTGTAGAGCAGGGTAAGGATAAGAAAGTCATCGTTTACCATTACAAGAGAAAGACTGGATACCATAAGAAAAATGGACACAGACAGTCATATACTCGCGTAAAGATTGAAAAGATCAATCTTTGATAATTGAATTAAAATTATCACAAATAGTTTTTAAATACAGGAAATATGACTAATATAGTTATTTTAAAAAATTCAAAAGATCAATATAAAGGTTTTAAAATGAATGGTCATGCAGGCTTTGCTGATTATGGCAAAGATATTGTTTGTTCAGCTTTATCTGTATTATCAATTAATACAATAAATTCAATCGATCAGTTTACTGATGATATGATAGAAGTTGATCAGGACAGTGACTCGGGTGAGTTGAAAATGTTTTTTTTAAATGAACCTTCTGCAAATTCAGTACTTTTAATGAAATCTTTTGAGCTTGGTATAACCAGTATTTATAAACAATATGGAAAGAAATTTTTGAACATTAAATTTGAGGAGGTGTAAACCATGTTAAATATGAACCTTCAATTTTTTGCTCATAAGAAGGGTGTAGGATCTACTAAGAATGGTAGAGATTCTGAATCTAAGAGACTTGGAGCAAAAAGAGCTGACGGACAATTCGTAAAAGCTGGAAATATTTTATATAGACAGCGTGGAACACATATCCATCCTGGTGTTAATGTTGGTATCGGTAGTGATGATACACTT
>JAILEJ010000285.1 GCA_024688095.1 Butyrivibrio sp. | reverse complement strand
CATTTCACATCTGCTGAAGCTCTTGTAAGAATAAGAAATAAAGATGGATCAATCATGATGCCAGGTGAATTCATTCCTATTGCAGAACAAACTAATCTTATTGTTCCAATTGGACAAACTGTATTTAAAAAGGTTTGTAATTTCCTTGCAACTTGTGATATACGCGCTTTAGGGCTTCAATATATTGAAGTAAATCTTTCAGTTGCACAATGTGAACGCCAGACCCTCTCTAGCGACTTTAAAAGAATTATTCGCGAAACAGGAGTCAATGCCTCACAACTCAATTTGGAAATTACTGAAACCGCATCCTCTGAAGCAAGAACAATGCTCTTACAAAATATGACTGAACTGATAGTTGAAGGTATAAGTTTTTCTCTTGATGATTTTGGAACCGGCCAATCTAATCTTGATTATATGATGTCTATGCCAGTAAGCATTATTAAATTTGATAGGACACTTGTTCTTTCATACTTTACCAAATATAATGCAAAAACTATTATGGAAAGCATTATTGCAATGGTTAAAAAACTAAATTTAAAAATCGTCGCAGAAGGTGTAGAGAATGCAGATCAGTTTAAAACAATGGAGGATCTCGGAATAGATTATATTCAAGGCTTTTATTTTTCTAAACCTTTGCCAACCAATACCTTTATCGATTTTATAAAAAAGAATAATGAAATAGAATAAAATTCTGATTTATTAACATGATTATTTTATAGTTCATCTTGAAAGCAATAATCGGTTTGGGCCAGGTCTTAACATTGCAAGAAATGTGTCCTGCAGAACACAGAATTCTTGTGTACAATCTCATTTTTTGCGCACAAGAAGTTATAGCTAATTATATCTAATAAAAAAGGTAGCTAACTTCTGTATACTCAGGTATTAAATTATTATTAACCACCTGATTATTACAAAAGAAAGCTACGCTTTTTATAATTATTTATTATTGTTTCCTTGCAATAAATTCAACACCGCTATCATTCATTCCTGAAACGCCAATATATCCATTGCCTTGATATACAATAGCTTCTTCTTTAATAGGACCATAATTTATTATTATTTTATTATTTTCAATAGTCCATGTTCCTTGTATTGAACAAGATTCATAATATCCATCTTCTCTAAGAAGCATAGGTACAGCTGTAGAAATTCCCTGAGGATATACAGGTGTAAACGTAATTCTCTGATATATACCTGCAACAGATTTCATGTCAAATGATTTGCCTTCTAATTTATCAAGTGCACCATTTGTCTCTTCTACCGTAAATGCAGAAGCAACCGGCCACCCTTTATCATTCCAGAAAATTTGCCTAATTTGCATTTCTGAAGGTCCTGGATCAGTATTAAATCTCTTCTCTCTAATATGATAAACAATATAAGCTTTACCATCATCATCCTGAAGGACAGAATTATGACCAGGAGCCATATAAGCTTTTCCTTCATTCCATGTATAACCTCCAAAAAGAAGATTTCCTATATCAGATAATGAATCTGGCTCTTCAGTTAGTGCCTTTCCATTAATGTCAACAAAAGGTCCTGTTATAGTTTTACTTCTTCCAACTCTTATATTGTAATCGGTCTTTAATGAACCATATGAAACAAATAGGTAATAATACCCCGTTTCCTTATTATAAACCATATATGGACCTTCAACCGCAGTACTAAGCCAAGAAGGTCTCTTACATACGCATGTACCAACACCTTCTTCAGCAGCAAGACCTGTTTCTTTATCAAGTTTCAGTACATATGCTCCGCCCCAGAAAGAACCATATAGCATATACATATCCCCGTTATCAGCATCGCTTATTATATTGGCATCAATACCGTTAACAGGAAGTTTATCTGAAGTCTTTAATACGGCTGCCTTAGGCTTAAATGGGCCTTCAGCCTTATCTGAAACTGCAAGAAAAATGCAGGATTGCTGAACTCCCCAAGTTGAATTTGAACAGTATAATCTATACTCATTACCAACTTTTACAATATCTGGAGCCCAGATATCAGATCCTCCTGTCCACTCTTCTGCTTCAGGAAGAACATCAGCAATTCTTCCAAGACAATCCCATTTAATCAAATCATTTGATACAAACCCCATTGCACCAGTGCTATAAATATAATATTTCCCTGTAATATCATCTTTATAAATAGCTGGGTCATGAATAAATGCTCTCTCCATTTTACACCTCTCTTTTACAAAAAAATAAATTAATTTATTTTATCATAAAATATATATCTAAAATAGATACTATTTGAGGTTTTTGTTACATTTAATTAGAACTATACATTTATTGCATAATTCTTAATAAAATGACTTATAAGAAAATTGGGAAATAATAAGCATTTTAAAAAATATACATTATTTTCATATAAAGATTTCACAATAAAAACTCTTATATTAAAGTAATTCCATGACTTCTAGAAATAAGTGACAAAAAATAATAAATGATTACTTTCAATAAAAAAACTACTTAAAAATAAATTATTATTTTTAAGTAGTCTATAAGATACGACCCGAAGGGGGTTCGAACCCCTGACCTCCGCCGTGACAGGGCGGCGCTCTAACCAGCTGAGCCACCAGGCCTTATATACAAATATTATAATAACAAAGAAACAAAAAATAATCAATTCTTTTTTATTTATACCTTCAAAACCGAACACTGATTAAAAACAATCATCCAACTCTGCTTACTCTACAGCATTTTCTCTCGATAAATCTTTCTTGTTTATCCCTTTTGGACAAGCCCTCGACCTATTAGTACACATCAGCTGAACATGTTACCATGCTTACACCCTGTGCCTATCTACCTCATACTCTCTAAG
>JAILEJ010000282.1 GCA_024688095.1 Butyrivibrio sp. | reverse complement strand
AATATGATTCCAAAACTCAACTGCCTTAAATTTAGTGCCCTTCTATATTATCTGGGAATGGCGCATCACCATATACAGTTACCATACAGTTATTATTATTTACTTCTAGCTCGTAATACTTGTATTGTTCTTCAAATATGCTCTCTAACGTATCTTCACTGATATCGGATTCGAATGTAATCTGTGACATACACTCAACATAATTACCTGTTCCGGAAATATTTCCTGTAAATGAATATGTATCTGTAATATTTGCATCTTCTATAGACTTTTCTACATATTCAGTTAGCTTTTTAGTTTGCTTACTTGTAGCTACATGGTTGGCAGCATATCCAAACAGCTCAATTGTTATAAATAATGCGATAAATAGCAACGGAACAGCTACAATTGTTATTCCTATACCGATAAATATTTTACCAAGTATCTTTTTCAATTTTTGTGCCTCATTAGTTATTCTTCTATCCGTTTCAGTAAATCCGGAATATCATACTTAAGTGTTTCAAACACCACATTAAGGTCAACATTGCCATAATCATGTACTATACGATTTCTTAAACCAGACATTTCATCCCATGGAAGCTCTTTTTTAGAACTTTTATATTCGGATGATAATTTTTTAGCATTTTCAGATATTTGTATCATTCTAAATAACATTGAATCTAAAAGAACCTCATTTTCATTTAACTCCTGTAAATCAACATCTCGCATGTGATCTACAATAAATGAAAGATCGTTTTTAATCTTTCCTAAGTAATAATGATCGTTCTTTATATTATCCATAAATTCTTATTCCATCCTTCAGTATCTCATTAGTCAGTTCCAAATTATTTTTAAGCTGCTCAACATTTAGAACATCCACCTTTTTATGAAGTGCATTCCTTAATTTTTCAACCATTCCATAAAACTTAAGCCCTTTTACATCTGATGATATCAATAAATCCAAATCACTTGTCTCTGTCGCTTTTCCTTTTGCATATGACCCAAATAGAATACAATAATGTACCGGATATTCATCTAATACCTGTTTACATTTTTCAGTAATATAATCCATTTCTAAAATTCCATGTTCTTCATCTATTGGATTAATACTTTGGAGCATGCCAAGAATATAATTATACTTTATTGTACCCTTCTTTTCTTCTTCATTTTCATAGGATTTGTACGATCTTAATGATATTCCAACCAATTCTGCAACTTGCTTCTGCGTAAGCTTCTTTTCAATTCTTAACTCTTTAATATCGCTCATTATTGCACCTCTCATAAATAAATTATGCAATTATTGCACTTTTATGTCAAGATTAAGTGCAACAATTGCATCAATGCCTTTTTAAGGTGAATTTGCTTTTTTCATCAAGGATTTTTTACATGCTAAAAGGTAATACTTAAATATTTTACTAACTAACAATAACACAAATTTATAATAACACAAATTTATAATAACACAAAAAGCACCCCATCCGGAGTGCTTTCTCTACTTTTTCATCATATAACCTTAAAGGCTCTCTGCGTCAATGGCTTCTCGCCTGTCGATTTCATTACTTCTTTCTTTGCCTGTTCAAGTTCTTCCATTCTTATCATCTCATCTCTTGCATCATCAAGACCAGGATGAGTATACACATTCATTGTTACTCCAATGTCAGAATGTCCCATAAGGTATTGAAGCGTCTTGGGGTTCATTCCAGCTTTGGCCATATTGGTACAGTATGTATGGCGGCAGATATGTGGAGTGATTCTTGGCATCTGCATCTTGTATATCTCGTTATATCTTTTAACCATATCTCTAAATCTATGTTCCCAGTGAGATGCTACAAGTGGCATGCCTTTATCGTCCAGGTACAAAAATCCTGAATATCCATCAACCATCTTTTCAACCGATGTTTCCGGTCTGTTATCAATAATTGATTTAAACATATATGCCACATCATCAGTTACAGGAAGCTTTCTTGTCCCTGCATTTGTCTTTGTTGGACATATATCATAATTCATCTTAGAATCCCTTTGAAGCTGATGATCGATATTTACTATATTT
>JAILEJ010000344.1 GCA_024688095.1 Butyrivibrio sp. | reverse complement strand
CTTACCAGGATTAAATGGAGATTAAGTAAGCTTGCAAATGCATTTTTTATGCTTGGACTGACAATACCTATCCAGGCATCAATAGTTCCGGTATATGTAGTATTGTCTAAGCTGCATTGGCTAAACAGATACTCAACACTGATAATTCCTTATGCAGCATTTGCATTGTCAATGGCAATTCTAATCTGTACAGGATTCATGAGTGAAATACCATATGCGTTGGATGAGGCGGCGAGAATAGATGGATGCGGGTTGTTCGGAACATTTTTTAGAATAATACTTCCTCTTATGAAACCTGCAGTTTCTACAGTAGGAGTTTATTCATATCTTCAATGCTGGAATGAATTTATGTTTGCAAACGTTTTTATTTCAGATTCTGAACATAGAACTCTTCCTGTTGGAATAAAAGCACTTTCAGGGCAGCATACTACGGATTGGGGACCGATAGGTGCAGCACTTGTAATTGCTACATTTCCTACACTTATTGCTTATCTGTTTCTGAGTGGAAAGATACAGGCAAGCTTTATTGCAGGAGCAGTAAAAGGATAAGGAAATCAAATGGCAGTAGTCCTTAGGTGGGCTACTGCTATATTTGCTGTTTGAAAGTAGATATCTTTTTTGAAAATCAATAATTTATCGTGATAAGTTCTATAATTCATAAGGTATTTATGACAAAAAAGAATTGGCATAATTAAATGGGGAGTTTTGCCAATATGAATAATAAAAAAACGCTTTCATCTAAGATAAAGAAATTAATATTTGGAATTGTACTTATAATTATAACTTCGTTTTTGACCGCGACATATATAATTATTTCTAAAGAGCGCAGAGACTATGCGCAAAGTGATTCAGAAAATGTAGTAAGAACTCTTTCAAATAATATAAGCTCTGATATGGAAAAATATATTTCTATGTCCAGGCTTGTAATGACAGAAGATAATCTGGTTACTTTTTTGCGTTCGCCATCCATCAATGTAGATATAGGAATGATAAATGATGCAAGATATGGAATCATGAATATTTTGAATGTTACAGAGGGGGTAGATTCTGTAATGGTATTCAGAGAAGATATGATAATGGTTGCAACTAACCGGTTTGCCTATGACTATAATATTGATTATATGAATGGGGAGAGCTGGAAACAGGATATTTATAGAGGCGTCGGAGCAGCAATAGTATCTTTGGATAGTAATAATGTTGCTAAAAGAAACGATGGAAAAGCAGTTGTTACAATTGGAAGAGCTATCTATGATATAGACTCTCAGCAGCGTACCGGTATTCTTATGATGAATATATCTACAAGTGTTTTTGAAAGAATGCTTTCAAGACTTGGGTATGAGAATATCTGTATAATCGGTGAGGATGGTACATATCTAGCTGGGAATAAAGATTATATAAAATATTATGATCAGAACATTCAGGAAAAGGATGTACAGTATGATGAAGTGATTATTAATGGAAAGAAAAATCTTCTGACAAAATGCAAAGTTTATAATATGCCAATTATGATAATGAGAGTTTCAGCATACGGAACAGCCGGAATACCATTTAGAATGCTATATGTACTGCTGTTTCTATTGATTGTTGTCATAATAATTTCGATTTATGCAATTATATTTGTCAGAGATAATATTACAAGACCAATATTTGAGCTTTCAGGTTCAATGGAGGAAAACAAAAAGTCAGGTGGATTAAAAAAGATTAATGTTCCTGTTCCTGTTAGTGAATTAAACATGCTTGAGGATGACTATAACAGCATGATAGATCATGTAAATATACTGTTTGAACAGCTTGTTGAAAAAGAAAAAACACTTCAGAGAGCAGAAATGAGAGTTCTTCAGGAACAGATAAAACCGCATTTTTTATATAATTCGATAGGAACAATCGGGTATATGGCACTTGATGCAGGAGCGGATAATGTTCATGCAGCGCTTGAAACACTTGGAAGCTTTTACAGGAATTTTCTTAGTAAGGGAGACAGGGTTATTCCTCTTTCAAAGGAAATATGCATAGTAAAGGATTATTTATCACTTCAAAGACTCAGGTATGGAGACATCTTGCAGGATGAGTATGAGTTAAGCGATAATTCGTTGGATTTTATGGTTCCAAAGCTTATTTTACAACCGCTTGTAGAGAATTGTATTTATCATGGTATTCGACCTAAAGGGGAAAAGGGGAGAATAAAAATAACCAGTAAAATTGAAAGTAATGAGCTGTATCTTAGTGTATTGGATACTGGCGTAGGAATGAGACATGATGAAATAGATAGGATTCTTTTAACAAAAATGAAGGATATGCACAATAAAGAATCTGAAAGCTTTGGGTTATGGGGAACTATTGAACGTATCAGGTATTATGCTGGCCGGGATGATGTTGTAAATATAAAAAGTGAAGTCGGGGAATACACTATAATTGAGTTCATTATTCCCGATGTTTCTGCTATTAGGGGGTGAAAAAGTTATGGATAGAATTTACAGGGTTATGGTTATAGATGATGAAAGTAATGCAAGGAACCTTATGAAGGTAGCAATTGATTTTGAGAGTCTAGGCATGGAGGTTATTGGAGAAGCTGCAAGTGGTATTGAGGCGATTAACGTAATAGACGAATTAAGACCTGACATAGCATTTGTTGATATTTCTATGCCTTTTATGGACGGAATAGAATTTGCACAAATGGCTACTAATAGATATCCCGACTTAATTATTATAATAATGACAGCAATTGATCAATTTGAGTACGCCAGGAAATGTGTCAGCCTTCCAATATTTGATTATATGTTAAAGCCTGTAGTCAGGAAGGAAGTAACTAAAGTGTTGGAGCGGGCAAGAGAACGCTTGGATAGTCTGGAAAATAATAAAATTAATGAAGATCAAATAGATGATATAGATAAGACTGATGAAATTAATGCAACTGATATGATAACGAAGTATGTTAGAGAAAATTATATGAATTCGACACTTAATCTTACTTTTATTTCTCAGAATTTCGGTTTTAGCTCCAGTTATCTATCTAGAAAATTTAAGCAGGATACTGGGAAAAACTTTATTGAATATCTTACAGATCTTAGGATGAAGAAAGCCATAAGATATGCAGAGGTTGGCTATAAAATGTATCAGACCGCTGCAGCAGTAGGAATTCCAGATCCTAATTATTTTGGGCGTTGTTTTAAAAAATATACCGGCAAAACTTATTCAGAATTCACATCCGAAAAATGTTCATAAAATACCTATTTAATTCTCAAAGCAGGCGGTGAAATTCAATATTTTATGAATGTGAATTTAAATATTTAAATGTGTTCAGAACAAGTTCATGCTTTATTTATCAGGCGCTATAGAGATTAAAGTCAAAGAAAAAAATTCTGTCAAGAGCATGCCGCTTCGCGGTGCTATGCACTCTTGACAGAACTTTTATTTTGACTTATTTGTAATCAAGCGTCTGATATATTTTTTGTGAATTAAATTGTTATTTATCAGTTGTTTTTCTTGAAGCCGGCTCTCTTACGGAGAGTTGGATCAAGGATTCTCTTTCTGATACGAAGAGTTGTTGGAGTTACCTCAAGAAGCTCATCTGTATCAA
>JAILEJ010000330.1 GCA_024688095.1 Butyrivibrio sp. | reverse complement strand
TTATCATAAGCTTTGGATATGGTAGCCAAAACAAAAGGCATGTAAAGAGCTAGCCGCTTCGCGGTTCTTAGAACTCTTGACATGCCTTTTTTCTTTTGGCAATAGGGTAATCAAGCGCTTGATAAATAAAATATGCTACCATGATGCTTTTTAAGTCATAAATCATTAGATCTTGCTAGTCATATCAATTGTATTTATGACTCTATCAGCACATATGCTGCCTCCAGAGTCACAATGAATTCTATTCATATGCTTAATTTATGACTCTGCAGCTCACCATGATGCTTTTTAAGTCATAAATCATTAGATCTTGCAGATTATTGCAATTGTATTTATGACTCTATCAGCACATATGCTGCCTCCAGAGTCATAATAAATTCTATTCATATGCTTAATTTATGACTCTGCAGCTCACCATGATGCTTTTTTAGTCATAAATCATTAGATCTTGCTAGTTATATCAATTGTATTTATGACTCTATCAGCATATGCTGCTTCCAGAGTCATAATGCATGCCCCAGAGTCATAATGCATGCCCCAGAGTCACATAAAATTCCATACATTAGTCTGAATTATGACTTTACCGCATTCCAAGATGCTTATTAAGACATAAACTATAAAGTTTTGTAAGTTGCTGTGAAGAAGGAGTCAGCATACTCTATTTATCAGAGACTTTTATCTACTCTGCTCCACTAAATAGCAGTAGTTCACCATCAATGATCTGGTTCTTTTACGATGACCTGGGCTAGGCCGTGGAATGTGCTGACGTAACCAGCTTTTCCAGGGGTGTGATCTGATGGATTTCCATTAGATGCACCAAGAAGAGTTCCCCACTCTTCAGGAATACGAAATCTTATATCCGCATTCTTTACCTGAATACCATTCTTATCAACAAGCTTAAGCTTCCTTATTACAATATCATTTTCTCTGTAATCTTCTGTTACCTCAAGCGCTGCTGTGGAATTATCGGCAGTTTCATTTACCTGCCTTGAAATTTCTTTCCCATTTCTATATCCCACTGCTTCCATCTTGCCATGCTCTGAAGTCACATTTTCCCATACAAGATAATCGTCCTTTTGCATTACTTTTCTTCCAAGACTCTTACCATTTAATATAAGTTCAACTTCTTCTGCATTTGAAAAAACATAGTAATCTGTTGGAATACCTTCTTCCTGATTCATATCAGGATAAGCATGAATTACATCATCATCAGTCCACCACGACTTGTAGAAATAATAAAAGTCCTTTGGATTTCCGCAAAGATCCATTGCTCCAAACTGGCTGCTTATTGCAGGCCATGCAAACGGAGTTGGCTCTCCGTAATAATCAAATCCTGTCCAGATAAAAAGACCACTTACCCAGTCAGGCTTACATTCTCTCCATCTCTGAGCACCCAGCATGTAATATTTTCTCTTTTCATTTATTGCAAGATGACAATCCTCTTTATCAGTTTTATAACAGTCCCTGGTTGACTTAAAGGTTCCCTGCTCGGTACATATAAATGGCTTCCATGGATATTCTTCATGAAACTTTTCATATAAATCACTATGATAATTAAAGCCTGCAACATCCAGCTGATTAGATATTTTCTCAAGCACTTTATAATCTGTGATCGGAGTATTAGTTCTCATATCAAGCATCAATAGTGCCATTGTAATCGGTGTATATGGATCAAGCTTTCTTATAAAGCTTATCATTGTCCCTGCTATTCTTGCTCCCTGCTCTGTTGCCTGGGACTGAGCTTCCTCATTTCCAATAGAATAAATGACAACAGATGGATGGTTTCTCGCCATTTTTATAAGTCTTTCAAGCTCGTACATATCCTTTGATGCACTTGAAAGAAGTCTGTTTTCAGTCATAACAACAATTCCTTCTTCGTCACATACATCAAGGAAATCTTCAGCAAGTGGATAATGTGCACCTCTGTAACCGTTGGCACCCATTTCTTTAAGCTTTTTTATTCTATATCTCATTACTTCTTTTGGAACTGCATTTCCAAGTCCGCCATGATTCTGATGACAACATACACCTTTAATTTTCATCTGACTTCCGTTTAAGAAAAAGCCCTTTTCATTATCAAATAAAACGCTTCTGATTCCAAAACTCCGCTTCTCGCAATTAATTTCTTCTCCCTGATTTTCAGATATCAGCCTGCATTTTATCTCATACAATCTAGGAGTTTCTACAGACCAAAAAGAAATATTATCTACTACAAAAGAACTTTTAAACAGGTAATCTCCATCTATTCTTCTATAAATCTCATAACTCTGACATTCTGAAATTTTTTCCGAAGCCTCTATGGATTCCTTTAAAGAATACTCAACCCTTTTTACAAATTCTCCATTAGCTTTATCACTTATTTCGAGAACAAATTCCGGTAACTGATCTACATTTTCAATACCGACTATATTACAGGAGAAATCTATTCTCGCCCTTCCGCTTTCGTCTGCAACAGGCTCTCCATGCACAAAAATGTCTTCTAAATGCTGCTGTTCTACAACCTTTAAATATACATTTCTGTATATCCCACCACCTTCATAAAACCAGCCTTCAGCTTCTCTTGCATCACACTTTACAGCAAGAATATTTTCATTTCCATAGTCAGCAGTATCTGTAATATCAATCACAATCTTCGAATATCCAGATGGCTCATGCTCAAGATAAAACTCATTTAAATAAAACCATGAATCTCTGTATACTCCTTCAAATATAAGATAAAGCTTTTTACCTTCATATTCTTTTGGGATAAAAAAGTGCTTTCTATACCAGCCAACATTTTTATCAAAAGAACCTGCTGTGGTATGAATGTTATTAACATCCTCCATTTCAGGAATTGCATTATCTTTGCCAAACTCTTTTTCTGAATAATCATAAACCTTTGTTTCGAAAACAAAGTCATGCGGAACCGTAACCATTTTCCAATCGGAATCATCATAGGCTCTGCTCTCCGGTCCCTGGTTAAAAGAACCTGACTTTGCCCATGCCCACCTGTTTCTAACTGAAACTATATCTCCAAAATGAAATTTCCAGGATCTGTTAAAATCAATCATTTCCTGCATAACCAATAGCCCCCTACATCATTAATATCCTTAAATCACTTTATTACGAAATACACATTAAATGCATATTTCAAATTAAAGATAACAATTATATATTCCTTATCATAACTTTCGATACAACTGGTGTAAATGGGCTATCCTCTATAATTTATGGAAGATATATTTCCAATTAGGAACTCTTTTTTCATTATTAAGAAAAGGTACAATAGCAATATAAAACGCATATGCATTTACCAAAAGAGCTCCAATCCATGCACTAATTTCCGCATATGCAGTTGCTCTAAAACCAATTTTTCCTATAAAGAAAGAAATAGCAATTATTCTAAGAAACATTTCAAGAACGCCCGACAACATTGGTAACATAGGCTTTCCCATGCCCTGAACTGCGCTCCTTACAACAAACAAAACATTTACAAATATAAGCATCACTCCACATCTGGGAAGAAATTCACAGGCGAGATTTATCTGTTCTGAACCTGATAAAAGAATTCCAGCAAGTTTATCAGGAATGAAGAACATTAGTGATCCAAGAAGCACATAAGAAATAAATACTATTCCAAGACACACCTTTACCCCTTCTTTTATTCTCTCATATTCTTTTGCCCCATAATTCTGACTCGCATAAGCTGTCATGGCACTTCCAGCTGTAGCTGCCGGATTCATGAATAGATTAAGGTATTTACTACATGCAGCATATGCAGCAGTATAAACAACTCCAAATCCATTCACAAAATACTGAACAACCATACATCCAATAGCTGTAATAGAATTCATAAATGCCATTGGAAGGCCATTTTTCAACAAATCAATATATACAAATCTTTTATTAATAAAGTGTCCTTTTTCTAATTTTAAAAGTTCAATTTTTCTAATTCTGTTTATGCAGATAATTGATGAAATAATCTGAGAACAAAGTGTTGCAATTGCAGCACCTTCTACTCCCATATTCAGAACAAAAATAAATAAACTATCCAGAGAAAGGTTCAAAACAGATGAAATAATAATCGCCTTTAGTGGTGTCTGGCTATCTCCAAAAGCTCTTAAAACTGATCCTGAAATATTGTAACAAATACCTGCTGATAGTCCTCCAAAAACAATATATCCATATTTTAAACTGTCACCAATTATTACAGTATCTGTCTGTAAAAGCTTTAATGCTATAGGTAAAAAGACAATACTAAAGCAGGATAAAAAAACTGCCAGAACAAATCCCAGCTCTATTACAGCCGCAAATCTTCTTTTCAGCATTTCTTCATCTTTGGCTCCATAGCTCTGTGCTATAAGCACGGAGAAACCATTAGCAAGTCCAAATGAAAAGCCTACAATCAGAAAAAATAATGATCCCATATTTCCAACAGCTGCAAGAGCGTTATCTCCAAGGCCTCTACCCACTATCCATGTATCTGCAAAATTATAAAACTGCTGCAGCATACTGGTCAAAAGAAGTGGCCAGTAAAATGAAAGTATAAGTTTCAAAGGCTTACCTTTAGTAAAATCAATTTCGCCTCTATTTGTAATTATTAATTCTTTACTGCTCATATCCTATTACAATCTCCATCTGGAATAATTTTTTTCATTATCTCCCTTAACAGTCATCCTAATCTGGACTTACCCTGTTTAGTAAAAATAAAATCAATTTATCTGTAGAGATATTCTATTCTTCTGATCAATTTAATAGAAATATTTTTTTGGTACATTTTGCCCATTTTTTGTTATCATTAAATCATGAAAAACATAGATAATGAAAAAATACACTTTGATGCACCTTCATCAATTTCAATAACATATGAAAACAACCCTGAAAACTTCCCACCTCACTGGCATACTGCGGCAGAATTTACCATTGCCTTAGA
>JAILEJ010000255.1 GCA_024688095.1 Butyrivibrio sp. | reverse complement strand
GCTCTTGAAAACTGCAAAGAATTTGTAGTATATTTTCAACCTATTATTGATGTGCTTTCAGGAGATAATTCCATGAAGGGCGCAGAGGCACTGGTTAGATGGAATTCCAGCAAACTGGGATTTATTTCACCTGGTGAGTTTATTCCGCTGGCAGAATATCTGGGTCTTATAAATCCGATAGGTAATTATGTGCTTGAAAAGGCCTGTGAATGCATAAGTAAATGGAATAAAGCAGGATATAAAAATATATGTATTAATGTTAACCTTTCGGTAGTTCAGCTTATGCAAAAAGACTTTGTGGATATGCTGAGCGAGCTTATAAGAAAATACAGTATAAGACCTGAGAGTCTCGTTCTTGAAATAACTGAGTCTATGGCTATTAATAATATGGAGCGAACAAGAGCTGTACTTATGAAGATAAAGGGGCTTGGAATAAAGTTTGCGCTTGATGATTTTGGAACAGGATATTCCTCTTTATCAAGCATCAGGTCACTGCCTTTTGATGTGATCAAGGTGGATCAGAGTTTTGTAAAAGATCTTGCATCTGATGATTATTCAAAAGCATTTATCAAGATGATCGCTGAACTAGGAGAAACTATTGGAGCAGATGTCTGTGTAGAAGGAATTGAAAGCGCAGGACAGCTTAGCGCAATAGAGGGGATGAAGGTTCATTATATACAGGGATATTATTTTGATAAGCCGTTATCTGAAAAAGATTTTGAAGATAAATATATTTATAAAAATAGTAATAAGCTTGTTAAAAATATTTAAATTTGCTTATTTTACCCTTTGTGGTATCATAAATTTAGCTGTGGAAACAGAAAAAATGGACATAGAAAGTTGGATTTAACAGAAAATGGAAGAACCAAAGAATTTAGTTAATGGAGAAACAGAAGAGGATAATACTGTTGTTTCCAGAAATTTTATTGAAAATGCTATTGATAAAGACCTTGAGGAGGGCGTTTACGATCATGTTCAGACAAGATTTCCCCCTGAACCAAATGGTTTTTTACATATAGGACATGCAAAGAGTATTCTTTTAAACTATGGACTTGCCAAGGAATATAACGGTAAGTTCAATATGAGATTCGATGATACTAATCCTACAAAGGAAAGATCAGAATTTATGGATTCTATCATCAAAGATGTTCAGTGGCTTGGAGCAGATTACGAAGATCGTCTTTTCCATGCTTCAGATTATTTTGATACTATGTATGAGAAGGCTGTTCTTCTTATAAAGAAGGGAAAAGCTTATATTTCAGAACTTACTTCTGATGAGATGAGAGAATACAGAGGTACACTTACTGAACCTGGAAAAAATGATCCTAATAGAGACAGAAGTGTTGAAGAAAACCTCAGACTTTTTGAAGAAATGAAGAGTGGTAAGGTTGAAGACGGAAAGATGACTCTTAGAGCCAAGATTGATATGTCTTCGCCTAATATCAATATGAGAGACCCGATTATTTACAGGGTT
Organism: Butyrivibrio sp.; assembly: GCA_024688095.1. GTDB lineage: Bacteria > Bacillota > Clostridia > Lachnospirales > Lachnospiraceae > Butyrivibrio. The sequence goes on along the minus strand of JAILEJ010000255.1, from coordinate 1,099 downwards.
GCACATATGACACATGCCAGAACAGGAGACAAGTGGTGCATTTATCCTATGTATGATTTTGCTCATCCAATCGAGGATGCTATCGAGGGTATTACACACTCTATTTGTACTCTTGAATTTGAGGACCACAGACCTCTTTATGACTGGGTTGTAAGAGAATGTGAATTCGAGAATCCTCCACGCCAGATTGAGTTTGCAAAGATGTATCTTACTAATGTTGTTACAGGTAAGAGATATATCAAAAAGCTTGTAGAAGATGGTGTTGTTGACGGTTGGGATGATCCAAGACTTGTAACAATAGCATCACTTCGTAGAAGAGGCTTTACACCAGAATCCATAAAGATGTTTGTAGAGCTTTGTGGTGTAAGTAAGGCTAATTCTTCTGCTGAATATGCAATGCTTGAGTATTGTATCAGAGAAGATTTGAAGCTTAAGGCCAAGAGAATGATGGCTATTCTTGATCCTGTTAAACTTGTAATTGATAATTATCCTGAAGACCAGGAAGAGTATCTTGAGATTGAGAATAACAAAGAAGTTCCTGAAATGGGTACAAGAAAACTTCCATTCTGCAAAGAACTTTACATTGAAAGAGATGATTTCATGGAGGAACCTCCAAAGAAATATTTCAGACTTTTCCCTGGTAATGAAGTAAGACTTATGAATGCTTACTTTGTAACGTGTACAGGATGTGTTAAGGATGAGAACGGTGTTGTTACTGAGGTTCATTGTACATATGATCCTGAGACCAAGAGCGGAAGCGGATTTAACGCACGTAAGGTAAAGGGAACAATTCACTGGGTATCTGCAAGACACGCAATTGATAGTGAAGTAAGATTATATGAAAATCTTGTAGATGAAGAAAAAGGCGTATATAACAAAGAGGATGGATCACTTAACCTTAATCCAAACTCTATAAAAGTTATAAATGCAAAGCTTGAACCAGAGCTTGCAAATGTAAAAGAATACGATAAGTTCCAGTTTGTTAGAAATGGATTTTTCTGTGTTGACTGCAAGGATTCAAAGCCTGGAAAACCTGTATTTAATCGTATTGTTTCACTTAAGAGTTCATTTGTTTTACCAAAGAAAAGTTAACTGATGA
>JAILEJ010000212.1 GCA_024688095.1 Butyrivibrio sp. | reverse complement strand
CTGAAATTAATCAGATGTGGATAAATGTAAGGTGCTTTAATTTATTAAAGATGCCGGCGGTTGGATGGATAATTATATTTGCTGTTTTGATATGTCTTTTTACTATTGTCATTAGGCTTCGAAAATATGTTGTTTAAATTGAGATTGATAAAAAAGTGTTAATTTTTCAAGATTTTATTAATTTTATTCTCGAATATTGAAAATTTTGATATGATACCTTACTATAGTTATGTACTGATTTTTTTAACTGGAATTTAGAGGTAAGGGTATGAAGGAATTAAATTCATGTAAAGAAGCAATGACAAAGAGTATGGAGAGTAATTATTTTTCTGTAGCGCATCTTTATAAGGATGAGAAAGCTATGGAAATGCATATCCATGACTGTTATGAAGTTTATTTTTCGATTTCTGGAGGAAAGCAGTTTCTGATTGATAATAAAATTTATGACATAGCTCCGGGGGATTTGTTTCTGATCAATCAATATGATTCTCATTATCTTACACAGATAGAGAAAGAGAAGCATGAGAGAATTGTAATAATGATCTCACCTGAATTTATGAAGAGCATTTCTTCTGATGAGACAGATCTTGATGCATGTTTTCAACACAGGGATAAGGATTTTTCACATAAGATTAGTCTTTCACAGGATCAGCAGGGACGATTTTTGTATTTTATAAATAAAATACTGACAAGTAACGGATATGGACATGATCTTCTTGAGAAAGCAACATTTATGGAACTTTTCGTTATGATAAATTCAATTGTTAATGAAAAAAATATTGATTCTGAACCTGAAAAAATCGCAACATATAACGATCAGGTTGATTCAATATTATCTTATCTTAACAATAATATACAGGAGCCAATTAGTATAGGTGATCTTGCAAAGCATTTTTATATCAGTGAAAGTTACATATGCAGGATATTTAAGAGCGCAACGGGTACAACAATTAATAAATATATGACTGCCAGAAGAATTAGTATTGCAAAGTCACTTCTCGCACAGGGAATGGGAGTTAGTGAAGTATGTGAGAGGTGTGGCTTCTCAGATTACTCGAATTTTCTTAAGGCATTTACAAAGTCTGTTGGTATTTCTCCCAAGAAGTATTCTCAGTATTGTAATAGATGATATTTTGTAATAAAAAGATAGAATAGTAATAATTTTTATTGACAAATTTAAATCATCTATGTATAATTTATCAAGTGTGTGAACATATTGTTCGCATGATGAAAAATGTTACGTACATTATTGTCTGCCTTGCGGGCAATTAACTATACGGCCTATGTAAGGAGGTGTTTCTGATATGTCAATCTGTCCAAAGAATAAGTCATCAAAGGGTCATAGAGACCAGAGAAGAGCAAACTGGAAGATGAGTGCTCCTACACTTGTAAAGTGCAGTCAGTGCGGAGCTCTTATGCAGCCACATATGGTTTGTAAGGCTTGTGGATATTACAATAAGAAGAACGTTGTTAAAGTTAACGACTAATTTTAGTTGGATTTTATCCTAAATAACTAATGAATTTAAGGCTTTCCGTATTTCTACGGAAAGCCTTGATTTTTATATAATAGTTTAGTTATACTATTAAAGGTGCGAAAAATTATTAGTGGAGGAAAGTGCTAAAAGTGGCTGAAATGGTTAAAGTAGCAGTTGATGCTATGGGAGGAGATAATGCTCCTCTTGAAATTGTAAAAGGTGCAATTGATGCAGTAAATGAATGTAGCAATCTGAAAGTTTTCCTTGTTGGAAGGGAAGATGATGTAAATGGTGCTTTATCAGGCTTGACCTATGATAAGGAAAGAGTTCAGGTGGTAAACGCTACTGAGGTTATAGAGATGGCTGAACCTCCAGTTATGGCTATTAGAACCAAGAAGGATTCTTCTATTGTTAAGGGTATGTATCTTGTTAATCATGGTGAATGCGATGCATTTGTTTCTGCCGGTAGTACAGGTGCAACTCTTGTAGGAGGACAGGTAATTGTAGGAAGAGTTAAGGGTGTTGACAGAGCTCCTCTTGCTCCTGTAATACCTACTCTTAATGGTGCATCTCTTCTTATTGATTGTGGAGCAAATGTAGATGCTAAGGCTCATCACCTTGTTCAGTTTGCAAAGATGGGTTCTATTTATATGGAAAATATTATGAATATCAAGAATCCAAAGGTTGGTATCCTTAATATAGGCGCTGAAGAAGAAAAGGGTAATGCACTTGTTAAAGAGACATTCCCTCTTCTGAAGAATTGTCCTGATATCAATTTTGTTGGCAGCGTTGAGGCAAGAGATCTTCCTGCTGGAGTTGCTGATGTTGTTGTATGTGAGGCTTTTGCTGGAAATATAGCTCTTAAGATGTATGAAGGTACTGCAAAGGCAATGCTTTCTGTTTTAAAGAAAGGCTTTAAGGCTAATATACTTAGTACAATTGGTGCGGCACTGGCACTTCCATCACTTAAAAAGAGTTTGAAGAAATTTGATATTAAGCAGTATGGTGGAGCACCACTACTTGGACTTAAAGGTCTTGTGGTTAAGACACATGGTAGTGCAGAGGCAGTTGAGGTCAAAAATTCTATTTTGCAATGTGTAGCATTTACAGAAGCAAATATTAGTGAGAAAATAAGAGAAAATCTTATATCAGAATAAAAGTAATAAGGTAGGGAAAGCTATGGAATTTGAAAAGTTAAAAGAAGTTATCGCAAACGTTTTAGGCGTTGATACAAATGAGATTACACCAGATACCACATTTACAGATGATCTTGGTGCTGATTCACTTGATGTATTTCAGATAATTATGGGAATTGAAGATGAGTTCGATGTAAAAATCGATGCAGAAAAAGCTGAAAAGATAACTACTGTTGGTGAAGCAGTTGAACTTTTAAAGGCTGCAATTAACGATAACTGATTTTTACATGTATAATGAATATTATGAGGCAAGGCTTTTAGGCCTTGTCTCGTATTTCTTTGCGTAAATACAATATTGTATCTGGTGATACATGTATCATTTTTGGAACAAAAGTATTAAAAATATTTTGTTTATCTTGCGTTTACGCAAAGGAGTATTTGAAAGGAGTATGGGAAATGCTTACTGAATCAGATATTTCTAAATTTGAAGAAGTTATTGGCTACACTTTTAAGAATAAGGCCTTTTTAAAGCAGGCGCTTACACATAGTTCATATGCCAATGAACAGAAAATCAATAAAACTAAAGACTATGAAAGAATTGAATTCCTTGGAGATTCAATTCTTGAGATGGTTTCAAGTACTTATCTATATAATAAATATCCCGATAAAAAAGAAGGAGAGCTTACAAAGATACGAGCATCTATGGTTTGTGAAGCAGCTCTTGCTTATTGCGCAGGTGATATAGGACTTTCACAGTATATTCAGCTTGGAAAGGGAGAAGAGGCTACTGGAGGAAGACATAAGGATTCAATTATTTCAGATGTAATGGAAGCTGTTATTGGTGCGATTTATCTTGATAGCGGTATTGAAGAAGCTACAAGACATATCAATAAGTTCATTTTGAATGATCTTGAAAATAAACAGATTTTTTACGATAGTAAGTCGGTATTACAGGAAATTGTTCAGAGTAAGAGTCTTGGGGATATTAGATACGAAATCTGTGGCGAAAAAGGGCCTGAACATGATAAAATATTTGAGTCCGTAGTTTATATTGGAAAAGAGAAATTTGGAGAGGGAGCAGGAAAGACTAAAAAAGCTGCAGAACAAAAAGCAGCTTATGAGGCGATTCTTGTGATTAAGAATAATAAATAATGTATTTAAAAAGTATTGAAGTTCATGGTTTTAAATCTTTTGCAAATAAAATAAAATTCGATTTTCATAATGGTATTACAGGTATAGTAGGACCAAATGGTTCTGGTAAGAGTAATGTGGCGGATGCTGTAAGATGGGTTCTTGGTGAGCAGAGAGCAAAACAGCTCCGTGGTTCTGCTATGCAGGATGTCATTTTCTCAGGTACAGAGCTTAGAAAACCGCTTGGTTATGCTTATGTTGCCATTACACTTGATAATTCTGATCATTCCCTTGCTATTGATTATGATGAAGTAACTGTATCCAGAAGATTGTATCGTTCTGGTGAAAGTGAATATATGATAAATGGTAGTGCTTGCAGGCTCAAAGATATAAATGAGCTTTTTTATGATACAGGTATTGGTAAAGAGGGATATTCTATTATCGGACAGGGTCAGATTGATCAGATACTTTCAAGTAAGCCGGAGGATAGACGTGCGCTTTTTGATGAAGCTGCAGGTATTGTTAAGTTCAAGCTTCGTAAGGATACTACTATTAAGAAGCTTGAGGCAGAGAAACAGAATCTTACACGTGTAAATGATATTCTATCAGAACTTGAGAACCAGATTGGACCTCTTGAAAAGCAATCAGAAAAAGCGAAGGTGTACCTAAAAAACAGGGAAGAACTTAAGAACCTGGATGTAAATATTTTTCTTCTCGAAAATGCAAATCAGAAAGCTCAGCTTGATGAAGCTGAAAAGAACTTTAATATAGCAACTGAAAACCTTGAAGAAGTAAAGGTAAAATATACCGGTACAAAGGAAGAATATGATAAGGTTCAGGGACAGCTTGAAGTTCTTGAACAGGAAATAGATGAAGCCAGAACAAGGATTACTGATACTTCACTAAAAAGAGAAAAGCTTGAAGGCCAGATTGGTATTTTGAATGAGCAGATTAATTCAGCTGCAAGTAATGACTCTCACTTCAAAATCCGTGAAAAGGATGAGAAGCAGAAGATAGAAGAAAAAGAGAAGCAGAAAAAAGAACTCCTTGAAAAAAAGGCTGGAATTGATAAAGAGCTTTTAGAACTCAGCGAAAAGAGAAATGAAGCTAAAGATAAGCTGAATAATGTTATTTCACAGATTGATGAAATTAATTCAAAAATTGAAGATAACAAAAATGTCATCATTGAAACCCTGAACAACAGAGCAACAATTAAGTCAAAACTCAGTTCTCTTGATACAATGAGAGAACAGATAAATATTCGAAAAGCTGAACTTACAAGTAAGCTTGTAAGCGCAAGGTCAGTGGAATCACAGCAGGAAGAGACTATAAGTAATCTTACTGCTGAGTTTGAGAGAATTTCATCTGAAATTGCGGAAATGAATAAAAAGCAGAAAGACTCTGAAACAGAGCTTGCCGGTATGAAAAATAAGATTACCGGAAAGGATCAAAAGCTACGTGAGACTCAGAATCTTCTTCATCAGGAAAAGGCTAAACTTGAAGCTCTTGCCAATCTTACGGAACGATATGAAGGTTATGGCGGCTCTGTTAAGAAGGTAATGGAGAAAAAGGATGAAGTAAAAGGTATCATAGGTGTTGTTGCTGATATCATAAAAACTGCTCCTAAATACGAAACAGCCATTGAAATTGCTCTTGGTGGTAATATTCAGAATATTGTTACAGATGATGAAGAAACTGCCAAGAAGATGATTGCCTACCTGAAGCAGAACAGATCAGGTCGTGCGACTTTCCTTCCGTTAACAAGTATTAATAATCCGCAGGAATTTAAAGCTACAGATGCGCTCAAAGAAGAAGGCGTTCTTGGTATGGCGGATGAGCTTGTTGAAACAGATGACAAATATAGAAGTGTTGCGAAAGCGATGCTTGGAAGAATAGTTGTTGTAGATAATGTAGATAATGCAACAAAGATTGCCAGAAAATTCAAATACACAGTAAGAATGGTTACACTTGAAGGTGAACTTCTTGTCCCTGGTGGTGCTATTAGTGGTGGTGCTTTTAAAAACAACAGTAATCTTCTTGGAAGACGTAGAGAAATGTCTGACCTTGAAGCAAATATAAAGAAATATCAGGAGACTGTTGACACACTTCAAAAGGAAATTGAAGATACAAGAGCTCGTCGTAACGAACTCAGAGTTATAGTTGAAGAGCTTAGAGTTGCACTTCAGAACAAATTTATTGAACAGAATACTGCCCGTCTTAATGTTGAGAATGAAAAGAAGAGGCAGGAAGAACAAAAAGGTAATTATACAGATCTTAAAGCTGAAAACGATGATATCGAGAACAAGATAAAAGAAGTTGAACAGCAAAAAGAAGAAGCTCTTTCAAGTCTCAAGGAATCAGAGGAAAATGAAAAGAAATGTAGTGCAGAGGTTGCAGAACTTGAAAATAGCTTAAAAGAACTGCATCTGCTTGAAGAAAAAGAGAGTGAAAATTCTTCTAAATGGGATATTGATTATGAAAAGATAGCCCAGAGACAGGATTTTGAGCAGCAGAATATAGACAGAATCGAAGATGAGATTTCTGAAGAGACAAATGCTCTTAATGAGATAGTAGAATCTATAAGGAACAATGAAGAAAATCTTGAACTTAAAAAGAAGCAGATTGAGGAAATAAAGGCTACAATAGAAACTTCTGAAAATGTTCAGGTGGCGGTAAGTAAAGAACTTGAAGAAAAGAGACAGCAGAAAGAAAAGCTTTCCGAAGCTCAGAAGAAATTCTTTGTTACAACTGAAGATCTACAGTCACAGATGAACGACCTTGAACGTGAAGTTACAAGACTTAATGCCAGACGTGAGAAATGTATGGAACAGATAGATGCTCATATAAATTATATGTGGAATGAATATGAGATAACTCTTTCTGATGCAAGTTCTATGAGAGATGAATCAATGACAGATGCACCTGCTATGAGAAAACGTATAAATGCGTTAAAGGATGCTATTAAAAAGCTTGGTGATGTTAATGTTAATGCCATTGAAGATTATAAGAATCTCATGGAAAGATATACTATGCTTAAGACTCAGCATGACGATCTTATAGAAGCAGAAAAGCAGCTTAGAGAAATTCTTGAAGAGCTTGATGAGTCAATGAGAAAGCAGTTTGCAGAGCAGTTCCACAAGATCAATTCTCAGTTTGACAAGGTATTTAAGGAAATGTTTGGAGGCGGTAAAGGTACTCTTGAACTTGTTGAAGATGAAGATATTCTTGAAGCAGGAATAAGAATTAATGCTCAGCCACCAGGTAAAAAGCTGGTTAACATGAATATGTTATCTGGTGGAGAAAAGGCTCTTACTGCAATAGCTCTTTTGTTTGCTATTCAGAATCTTAAGCCATCACCATTCTGTCTGCTGGACGAGATCGAGGCTGCACTTGATGAAAATAACGTTGTAAGATTTGCGGGATATCTGCACAAGCTTCACAACACACAGTTTATTGTAATAACTCACCGTCGTGGTACAATGGAAAGTGCCGATAGATTGTATGGTATTACCATGCAGGAAAAAGGTGTTTCAACACTTGTAAGTGTTAACCTTATTGATAAGGAGCTAACGGATTAATGGCAGGTTTTTTTTCAAAACTCACACAGGGTCTTACCAAGACCAGAGATAATATTGTAAAAGGAATAGATGCAGTTATTTATGGTGCATCCAATATTGATGAAGACTTTTACGAAGAAATAGAAGAAACTCTTATTATGGGAGATATCGGTGTAAATGCTACAAGCAAGATAATGGATACTCTCAGAAAACAGGTTAAGGATATGCATCTTACAGAGGTTAAAGATTGTAAGACGCTTCTTATTCAGGATATCAGAGAGCAGATGCAGATTGCAGATAATGCTTATGATTTTCTTAACAAGAAAACAGTTATTTTTGTTATAGGTGTAAATGGAGTTGGTAAGACAACTTCTGTAGGTAAGCTTGCAGCTATTTTCAAAAATGAAGGAAAAAAGGTTCTTATTGCAGCTGCTGATACCTATAGAGCAGCTGCAACTGAGCAGCTTAGTGAATGGGCAGACAGAGCAGGTGTTCCTCTTATTGCCGGTCGTGAAGGTGCTGACCCTGCCAGCGTTATCTATGATGCTGTAAATGCTTTTAAATCAAGGGATACAGATATATTACTTGTTGATACTGCTGGAAGACTTCATAATAAGAAAAATCTTATGGAAGAGCTTAAGAAGATGAACAGAATCATCGACAGAGAGCTTGAAGGAATTTGCAGAGAGAACTTTATTGTTCTTGATGGAACAACAGGTCAGAATGCAATGCAGCAGGCCAGGGAATTTGGTGAAGTTGCAGATCTTACAGGAATAGTTCTTACAAAGCTTGATGGTACGGCCAAGGGTGGAATTGCTGTAGCAATTGTATCTGAACTTAATATTCCTGTTAAATATATAGGGGTCGGGGAGAAGATTGATGATCTGGAACGTTTTGATTCAGATCAGTTTGTAAACGCATTGTTTTCTATAAATGAATCTGAGGAAGTTTAATAGAAGAAAAGAGGAGTAGTATGGCTGAAAAAAGTAAATCATTAACACTTGAGAAATTCGAAGAAGCTTATGAGGATGTAAAAAAAGTAACACTTGAAACTAAACTTATATTCAGTGATTACTGGAGTAATCAGACTGGAAACAAGGTCTATTTAAAACCTGAAAATTTACAGAGAACAGGTGCTTATAAGGTTAGGGGTGCTTACTACAAGATTACGACTATGTCTGATGAAGAAAGGGCAAAAGGACTTATTACAGCTTCTGCGGGTAATCATGCTCAGGGTGTTGCCTATGCTGCTAAATGTTACAATGTTAAAGCTACAATTGTAATGCCAACTACCACACCTCTTATTAAGGTAAACAGAACCAAAGCTCTTGGGGCAGAAGTTGTACTTCATGGTGATGTATATGATGAAGCCTGCAATTATGCACTTGATCTTGCAAAGGAGAAAGGATATACATTTGTACATCCCTTTGATGATCTAGAAGTAGCAACAGGTCAGGGTACTATTGCGATGGAAATATTCAAAGAACTTCCTACAATAGATTATATTCTTGTTCCTATTGGAGGTGGCGGTCTTGCGACAGGTGTCAGTACACTTGCAAAACTCTTAAATCCAAAGATCAAGGTTATTGGTGTTGAACCTGCAGGAGCTAATTGTATGCAGGAATCCATTAAGCAGGGACATGTTGTAACTCTTCCCAGCGTAAATACTATTGCAGATGGTACAGCTGTTAAGACTCCGGGAGAGAAAATATTTCCATATCTTAGTAAGAATATTGATGATATTATTACAGTTCCGGATGAAGATCTTGTTGTATGTTTCCTTGATATGGTTGAAAATCACAAGATGGTAGTTGAAAATTCAGGACTTTTAAGTGTTGCTGCACTTAAACAGCTTGATGTTAAAGATAAAAAGATTGCCTGTGTTTTATCAGGTGGCAATATGGATATAATTACAATGTCATCAGTGGTTCAGCAGGGACTAATAATGAGAGACAGAATCTTTACTGTTTCAGTCCTGCTTCCTGACAAGCCTGGTGAACTTGAAAGAGTAGCTGGTGTAATTGCAAAGGTTAATGGTAATGTCATAAAGCTTGAGCATAATCAGTTTGTTTCTATTAATAGAAATGCAGCGGTTGAACTTAGAATAACTCTTGAGGCTTTTGGTGGTGAACATAAGGATACAATTATTAATACACTTGAGACTAACGGATATAAACCAAGAGTAGTAAGGACCAATATTTAAGTATGTTTGAAAAGAAAGTCATTATAAGACGAATAAAGAAATTTGCAATTATCACAGTTGCAGCTTTGTTATATGGAATTGCAACGAGCCTTTTGAGTGATCCTAATAATCTGGCTCCAGGTGGATTTACGGGTATTGCGATTGTTCTTAATAAGATATGGAACATTGGTGCAGGTATGTGGTTTATGATATTTAATATACCTGTTCTTATACTTGCAATATGGCAATTTGGAATTAAATTTACGATTTCTACCATTTATGCTACGGCAATGGTTTCCTTATTTACAGATCTTCTGGCAAACTACTGTCAGGCGTTTCAGGTTAATGATATGATACTTGGAGCTACCTTTGGTGGTACACTTATGGCTGTTTCAATGGGGATGATATTTAAGCAGAAGGCTACAACTGGTGGTTCTGATATTATTATTAAGCTTTTAAGAAAAAGATTTCCTCATATAAAAACAGGAATGCTTTTCTTTATAACTGATGTTGTCATTGTTATTATGGCGGGTATAGTACTTGAAGATATTAAGGTCACATTATATTCACTAATTTCTGTTATGGTTACTTCATATGTACTGGACCTTGTTTTATATGGAAGAGATGAAGCCAAGCTTCTTTATATTATATCTGATCGTCCGGATATTATTACGAAGAGACTTCTTGAAGAATTGGATATAGGCGCTACTCATATATATGGACAGGGTGCTTATACAGGTAATGATAAAAAGGTTATACTTGCAGGAATAAAGAAGAGATTATCACCTATGGCAGAAGAAATTGTCAGAGAAGAGGATCCGGAAGCATTTATGATAGTAACAAGTGCTACTGAAATTTTTGGTGAGGGTTATAAAAGCTATTTTGATGAACGAATTTAATTAATTCAAAGTAATATTTATGTTTTTGTTCTGGTGGGGATGAGTATGTTTTCAGCCCGAATATTTTAAGGTCACAGCGTATTCAGGAGGGCAATTTGAATAAATATAATTCAGATAAGAGAATAAAGAAAAAGAGTAGAAGTACTCGTAATATAATATCAGTTATTTTTCTAAGTCTTGTAGCACTGCTTGCATTGTCTTTTTGTATAGCACTTTTGCTTACAAATGCACAGCTTAGAAAAGAAGAAGAAGCAATAAAAAGTGAATTGGATACTATCAATCAGGAAGGTTATTATACAACTTCTCAGACTCAGCAAATGATTGATGAGGCTGTAGCTGAAGCAGAATCAGAGACAAAAAAATCCATTCTTGAGCAGTTTAAAAGTCTGCTGACTTCCGGACAGTCAACAATTGCAGCTATAAGGGCAATGTTTACTGATCAGCTTGTAGTTGCAGATTCAGGTAATTATTATTTCTTTCCTATTACTGATGAACTTGCTGCAAATGGATTTAATTCTGAAGACTTTACTCTATCAGAAAATGGAATAATGTCATACACAGGTACTGATTCTGCGGTAAGTGGAGAATTAGGAATTGATGTTTCGAAGTTCCAGGGTGAAATTGACTGGGAAAAGGTTGCTGCAGCAGGTGTTAAGTATGCATTTATAAGAGTTGGACTTAGAGGTTCTACAGAAGGAGCTCTTCTTGAAGATGATAATTTTGTCACTAATATAGAAGGTGCTATTGAAAATGGAATAGATGTGGGTGTTTATTTCTATACTCAGGCGATTACAGTAGAAGAGGCCAAAGAAGAAGCTCAGTTTGTTCTTGATCTTATAGAACCATATAACATCACATATCCTATTGTTCTTGATGTTGAATCAACTGAATCAAGTGAATCAAGAACGAGTGGTTTGTCTCAGGAAACTTATACTGAATGTGCGAAAGCTTTTTGTGAAATGGTCAGTACAGCTGGTTACACTCCAATGATATATGGAAATGTAAAATCATTTACACTTCTTCTTGATATGACTCAGCTTACTGATTATGAGGTTTGGATTGCATATTATGGAACTGAACAGTACTATCCATATGCATTTGATATCTGGCAGTATTCATCTGAGGGTGTAATTGACGGAATTGATGGCGATGTTGATCTGAATATTTCGGTCACAGATTATACGCCTTGACAGAGGTATTTTAGGTATGAACACAAATGAAAGTCTTGATGCTGAATTTGTAAAAGATGGAGTATATGAGCAGAAGGGATACCTGAATCAGGAATTCAGGTATTTCCATCTGTCCGATAAAAAAAAGCAGGAGTATTCTTATCATTATCATGAGTTTGATAAGCTCCTGCTTTTTTTGAAAGGTAAATCAGATTACCTTATTGAGGGAAAGAAGTATGAATTAAAGCCCTTTGATTTTGTAATTGTAAATCAGTTTGATATACATAAACCGGTTGTTGACAGTAGAGAAGAATATGAGAGGATAATAATATATATCGATCATGATTTCCTGCTTGGTCTTTGCGGTGGTGATAATGAGGATACAAGATTTAGTCTTCTTGACTGCTTTAACAATGCCAAAGAGTTAAAAACAAATGTTGTAAGATTCCCGGCTGGGATAAGTGCAGCATTATATGATAAACTTCTTAATATAGAAAAGAATATTTCAAATGAAGAAAAAGATTATGCTGGTCCTCTTATTACCAGACTTAATATGATTTCCTTTTTGATTGAATTTAATAAGGCTTGCAAGGAATCAAAATATTCTTTTTATCCGGAGGCTCAGTATAACAGCAAGATAATTGAAATAATTGAATATATAAATGCAAATCTTGATAAGAATCTTTCTATAGATTATCTTGCGGATAACTTTTTTATGAGTAAGTATCATATGATGCGTATATTCAGGGCTGAAACTGGTTATTCAATTCATCAGTATGTTACTGAAAAGAGAATATTAAAGGCAAGAGATCTTATAATATCTGGCATGCCGTCAACAACAGCAGCGCTTGAAGCAGGTTTTCATGATTATTCCTCTTTTACAAGAGCCTATAAAAATCAGTTGGGAAGCCTTCCATCGCAAACAATAAAAAAATAATAATAAGTCAAGTAAAAATACTTGACAACAAATAAGACACGATGTATTATACTAATCGTGTCTTATTAAATTACTTAAGTTAGGAGCCTGGCCATGGAGAAAATTGTAAAACAAGGTCTGTTATATGATTTTTATGGAGAGCTTTTGACAGAGCATCAGAGAAAAGTTTTTGAAGATGCTGTATATAATGATCTGTCTCTTACAGAGATTGCCGATGAATATGGAATCAGTAAGCAAGGAGTACATGATCTCATAAAGAGATGTAATAAGATACTTGAATCTTATGAAGATAAGCTTCACATGATTCAAAGATATGAGGGCATTCGTCAGGATGTAAAAATGCTTTCGGAGCTTTCACAGAACCCGCAAATTAGTGGAACAGATATTTCTGTTCAACTTGATTCTATAGCTAATAAAATTTTGGAGGAACTGTCTTAATGGCTTTTGAAAGTCTGACAGATAAACTACAGAACGTATTTAAAAATCTCAGAGGTAAGGGGAAACTTACCGAAGACGATGTAAAAGTTGCAATGAAAGAAGTTAAGATGGCTTTACTTGAAGCTGATGTTAACTTCAAGGTTGTTAAACAATTTGTTTCTTCAGTACAGGAAAGAGCAATCGGTCAGGATGTTATGAATGGTCTTAATCCTGCACAGATGGTTGTAAAGATTGTTAATGAAGAAATGGTCAGTCTTATGGGAGCTGAAACTACTGAAATTCAGTTTCAGCCTGGTAAAGCAATAACCGTTATTATGATGTGCGGTCTTCAGGGTGCTGGTAAAACAACAACTGCAGCCAAGATTGCTGGTAAGGTTAAACTTAAGGGTAAGACACCGCTTCTTGTTGCAGCTGATATATACAGACCTGCCGCTATTGATCAGTTGCAGGTAAATGCAAAGAAACAGGATGTTGATTGTTTTAGTCTTGGCAGTGATGTGAGTCCTGTTGAGATAGCAAAGCAGTCAATTGAGTATGCTCAGAAGAATAATAAGAATGTTGTTATTATCGATACTGCAGGTCGACTTCAGATTGATGAAGCTATGATGCAGGAGTTGCAGGATATCAAAGCAGCTGTTGAAGTTCATCAGACACTTCTTGTTGTAGATGCTATGACTGGTCAGGATGCCGTTAATGTGGCAACTGAGTTTAATAATAAAATTGGCGTTGATGGAATTATTCTTTCAAAGCTTGATGGTGACACAAGAGGTGGTGCAGCTCTGTCAACAAGACAGGTTACCGGAAAGCCTATCCTGTACATAGGTATGGGAGAAAAGCTCTCAGATCTTGAACAGTTTTATCCGGATAGAATGGCAAGCAGAATCCTTGGAATGGGAGATGTACTTACTCTCATCGATAAGGTTCAGGCATCCAATATAGAAATGGATGAAGCCAAAGAAAAGGAAATGGCTGCCAAGCTTAAAAAAGGTAAGTTTGATTTTAACATGTACCTTGAAAGCATGAAGCAGATGAGAAATATGGGTGGCCTTGCAAGTATAATGGGAATGCTTCCAGGTATGGGAAAGATTAGTGATGATCAGCTTCCTGATGAGAAACAGCTTGCAAGAATCGAAGCAATTGTACTTTCTATGACACCAGAGGAAAGAGCTAATCCAAAGCTTATGAATCCTCAGAGAAAGCACAGAATTGCAAAAGGCTCAGGTAATGACATTGCTGAGGTTAACAGATTTATTAAACAGTTTGACCAGATGCAGAAGATGATGAAACAGATGCCAGGACTTATGGGTGGAAAGAAAGGACGTTTCGGCGGACTTGGAAACCTTGGAAGACTTGGTGGAGGACGTAAGTTTTTTTAACAGGATATATTATGCAGCCTATTTGCTGTAATTATATATATAGAATATTATTTATTTTTTTATTTATTTAAATGGAGGATTTAAAAAAATGGCAGTAAAAATGAGATTACACAGAATTGGTAAAAAGAAAGTTCCTTTCTACAGAATCGTTGTTGCAGATTCAAAGTTCCCTGTAGCAGGAAGATTCATCGAGCAGGTTGGAACATATGATCCTAATACAGATCCTAGCACAGTAAAGTTTGATGAAGAACTTGCTAAGAAGTGGCTCAGCAACGGCGCACAGCCAACTGGTGTTGTAAATAAGCTCTTAAAGCAGGCTGGTATTAAATAATTTATAACATAAAAAGAGTTGGTAGCCGGAGGTGGACTTATGAAAGAATTAGTAGAAGTTATTGCAAAAGCTTTAGTCGATAATCCGGATGAAGTTGTTGTTACACAAAAAGAAGAAGGTAAAAGCATCGTCATTGAATTACATGTAGCAGCTTCTGATATGGGTAAGGTTATCGGAAAACAAGGACGTGTTGCAAAAGCAATTCGTGCCGTTGTAAAAGCAGCATCTACAAAGGAAAATCTTAAAGTGGATGTTGAAATAGTCTGATTTTTGGCTAATAGGGATAAAAGAAATATTGTATTCCTGAAAATAAACCGGATAGGGCAGTTGGCTTTATCCGGTTGTTTATTATAGGGAATATTGAAATAATTACTAAATCTAGTGAAGATATAGGTATAAAAAATATGAATTTTCATATTATGACTCTTTTTCCGGAAATGATAGATGAATGTCTTGGAACAAGTATTACCGGAAGAGCTGTAAAAAATGGATATATCAGCATTAATGCTGTTAATATAAGAGATTATACTCTTGATAAACATAATAAAGTTGACGATTATACATATGGTGGTGGAGCAGGTATGCTAATGCAGGCTCAGCCAGTATATGATTGCTATAAAGCTATAGAGAAAAAACTTGTATCTGAAAAAAAGCCAAGGGTTATATATGTTACTCCGCAGGGAAGTGTTTTTGACCAAAAGATGGCGCAGGACTTTGCACAGGAAGATGACCTGGTATTTCTTTGTGGCCATTATGAAGGTATAGATGAAAGAGTACTGGAAGAAATTGTTACTGATTATGTTTCGATTGGTGATTATGTTCTTACCGGAGGCGAGCTTCCTGCAATGGTTATGGTTGATGCTATAGCAAGGCTTGTGCCGGGGGTGCTTAATAATCATGATTCTGCACTTACTGAATCTTTTCACGATAACCTTCTTGAATATCCTCAATATTCAAGGCCTGAAGAATGGATGGGCAAAAAAGTCCCAGAGATACTTCTTTCCGGAGATCACGCCAAAGTTGATAAGTGGAGACTTGAGCAATCTATAGAGAGAACAAAAGAAAGGCGGCCGGATTTATATGAAAAGTGGCTTGAAGATCATCCTCCGGTTCCTGAAAAAAAGACTTTAAGAAGACATAAAAGGAAACAAAGTCTGACGGATAAAGAGCAAACAGATTGATATAAATAATTGATTTTAGTAGAAAGCAGAAGCTTTTTGATAAATGGAGAATATATATGACAGAGAAATTTCAGGTTGGAGTAATTGCATCTACACATGGTCTTAAGGGAGAAGTAAATGTTTTTCCTACAACAGATGACCCTCAGAGATTTAAAAAGCTTAAAAAGGTAACTTTAAACACACCAAGAGAGGGTGCAAAAGAATTGGAAATAGAGGGTGTTAAATTCTTCAAAAAATTTGTCATTGTCAAATTTAAAGGGCTAGACAGAATAGAAGATGTAGAAAAACTGCGCGGAGCAGAACTTACAATTAATAGAGAAGATGCTATGCCACTTGATGAGAATGAATATTATACAGCAGATTTAATAGGTCTTAATGTATATGACGAAGACGACAAGCTTCTTGGAGAAATCATTAATGTAATTCAGACTGGTGCAAATGATGTATATGAAATGAAAAGAGATGAAAGCATTATTGATTCAGAAGCAGAAAACGGATCAGATACTGTCCTTATACCTGCTATAAAAGATTGTATTAAAGAAGTTGATGTAGAAAAAGGAAAAATGGTAATACATGTTATGAAGGGCTTGTTATAAGTCCTTTCATTTTTTGAATTTATTAAAAAAAAATAACTTTTGAGTTATTTTTTGACCAATTATATATTATGTTTTATAATATACAGTATTACGAAATATGAATAAAAAAATCACGGTTCATGAAAAATTATTTTTTTAAACAGTTTTTATTAATTTGATTTTAGCCATATTTTGTAATATTTAATAATTTTTTGTTATGAGGTTTTGAATGGTAGATTATACAGAAGGCGCAGGATTTATGTATCATTTGCATACTACTCCTGAGATGATTGGTAAATATGTAATACTTCCAGGTGATCCCGGAAGATGTGAAAAAATCGCAAAATATCTTGATGATCCAAAGCTTGAAGTACAAAATAGAGAATATACAACCTATTCAGGTTATCTTGAAGGTGAGAAGGTTAATGTTACCTCAACAGGCATTGGTGGTCCATCTGCTTCTATAGCGATGGAAGAATTATATAGATGCGGCGCTGATACTTTTATCAGAATCGGGACATGTGGTGGTATGCAGCTTGATGTGTGCGGCGGTGATGTGCTGATTGCCAGTGGTGCCATAAGAATGGAAGGAACCAGTAAAGAGTATGCTCCTATAGAATTTCCTGCTGTTGCTGATTTTGAAGTTGTAAATGCACTTACTGAAGCAGCCAGAAAGCTTGATTATAAATATCATGTTGGCGTTGTGGAATGTAAGGATTCTTTTTATGGTCAGCATGAACCTGAAGTTAAGCCTGTAGGATATGAACTTTTAAATAAATGGGATGCATGGGTAAAATG
>JAILEJ010000172.1 GCA_024688095.1 Butyrivibrio sp. | reverse complement strand
CTTCAGCTCTTCTATATTAATATTTTCTGCATCTGCTTCTTTATAAAGCATGCCAACTGTACTATTTACAATAGCTTCACAGCCGTGATTCCCACTTCCTGCATGCATGTAAAAAAGAATTTTCTTATTTTCCATACAAATATATTTTCTCCATTTTGAAATTCTGAAAAATTATATTCCCGTTATCAGAAGTACGTTTAATATTCTGTCCACTCCTCGCGTGGCACTCCGGTAATTAAGCCAACTCCATAATATGAAGCCTGCATTCCATTTATCCAATAGCCCTCATCTTCTGTGATGTCATTGTCATAGGCAATACTAAACTTTGTTTCAAAACCAGGCCTTAGAAGCGGCGCCTGAACCTCGTTAATACCCTGTCCTTCATATTGTGAAAGCCATTCATCACGCTCATTTAGCTCTCTGTAAATTCTGATCATGTTAGTTCCTTCTGCAATATATGTAAATGCCATATAAATGCAAAGGACTATAACAAGTGACTCCTTTGCAGTCTTAATCACTGTCTCGTCCTCAAGAACATCTTCAAAACCTTTAAGACATGCCATTGTAAGGAAAATCCCTGCGCCAAACATGGCTCTTGGCTGAGGCGTGACTGTAGCAAGAAGTGCATAGCAGCTTGCAATGAAAACAACAAAAAATGTAAGCATTACTGACAGGTCTTTTAACTTTTTACCCTGATTGATAAGTAGAACTGTAATAACTACAAATACAATTAAAAGCACAAAAAATTCATCATAAATGATTGCAGTAAGCTTTGAAAATCTTGAAACCATTCCAAAAAGTCCTGAATGCATTTCCTCCTGATAAGCAGCCCTTTTCATATTTCCAGGAGCAAGTATCATAAATGCAAATCCTGTAAGAATTCCTATAAAGCTGCAAATAATCCAGGGCTTTATAAATTTAAATCCATTATTCTTTCTGTATGCAAAGAAGCATAAAATAAGCATATACAAAACAGCTCCGCCAGAGGTATTCTCATTGCACCAGCCGGCAAGAAGACCAAGAAGAAACATTACTATGCAAGATCCAAGCACCTTTGCTGTGCTTTCTGAACTATTCACAGAGCCTGATTTTGAAGACACTTTCTTTACATTTGATTCTGAAATTCCTTCAATCCCAATATTTATTTTTTTCCTGAAAAGTGTTATGAACGATAAGATAATAAACATTGTGAAGAGATAGTTGCAGGTTCCAGTCTGCCAAAGTATTGTCTCAGAAAAAGAAACACCAAAGATCCATACAGACAATACTGTAAGAACGTATAGTCTTACATTGTACTTTTTCTCTCCATTAACATTTATGTACATAAGAAGAGTCAGCCCTGTGAAGACAAGGCTGCTTACAACATCAAATATGACAGGAACTCCGGTATAAAGAAAAAGACGCAAAATCATATGTGCAACACTTCTTCCAGTCCAGTTATTGTACTGCGTAACTTCCTGACTGATAAGATCGCCTATTGAAGATGCCTCTTTTACCACAGCTCCATAGCTAAAATCATCTGACAAAATAGGTGTCAGATAATTGTAGATAAATATAGTTATAAAGCAGATAAATACAGATAATATGAATAACTTCTTGTTTTTACCTTCTTTTAATGTCATTTTTTCCAGCTCCTGTATAGCTTCAAATAAAGTTGGGGACTAATAAGATATAGCATCAGCTTTACCTTGTAACCAAATGATAATCTGCCTACCGCGCCTGTCATGGTCCTTGCATGAGTAATTGTCTCATCCACCATTGATAGTGCATCGCGCTGTTGCCATTCGGTGATGTCATCTGAGAGTGAAACTTTTCCAAGAACCAGGAATGATGCCATTATCTGAATAGTTCCTATCTTGGAAAAAGCCTCTGTGCTGACATAGGGTCCCTTTTTTACAAGTTCGTACTCTGCCGCCTCCCAGCATCTAAGCTGATCCAGATAAGTTTCTTTGTACTTACTCTTCATGGCACCCATCTCATTGTCAGTATAATTATAACCCCTTTTCGAAATTACAAATATACTTTCCTTTATACCGATATTAAGAGCAAGCTCGACCAGGTAGAGCATATCCTCTCCAATAGTTAGATTTCCGGAAAAAGAGACTCCACTATCTGTCAGAAGCTTCCTGTTATAAAGCTTTCCCCATACGTGTGTATTCTCGTTGAGAATAGAATTTTCAAGATAAAAATATCCTGATATGTTAGAATCCGAAACAATAGTATCGGTCTTATCGATAATCAAAGCCTTGCTCTTATCTGCCGCAAATACAAGCTCTTTGATATATTCTTTATCAATTGTGTCATCAGCATCAACGAAGGTAACATAGTCGCCTGTGGCAAATGAAACCCCTTTGTTTCTTGCACCCGAAACGCCAAAGTTTCCAGTATGATAAACATGCATTCTTTTATCTTTAAAAGAGTTACATATATTACCACTATCATCTGTTGAACCATCATCAATTACAATGATTTCCAGATTTTTGTACGACTGATCAAGTACGCTCTGAATACACTTTCCAACATACTTTCCACCGTTATAAACCGGTATAATTACACTTACTTTTGATTCCACGCTATTTCCCCATTTTAAATAAATCTTTTATGACGCCCCTCGTCCAAAAAGAACAACTCCCACAGTCTTAATAATGATTCTTATATCAAGACCAAGTGACCAGTTATCAATATATCTAAGATCCA
>JAILEJ010000161.1 GCA_024688095.1 Butyrivibrio sp. | reverse complement strand
AGTGAAGTATCAGATTTTGAACAGATTCTGACACACAAGCTTGCAGATATCATCAAATACAGTGTTCTTGTAATCGCACTTTCAGTATACTGCGCATATCTTAATATTTATATTGGAATAATAATGTTCATGTCGTTGATAGTTCTGTTTCCGACGATTCAGCTTTCTACTATCCAGGTTAAAAAGTATGGAACTGCAAAGAATCTTGCTCGTGAGGAAAATGTTAGTGCAATCACAGAGTATCTGACAGGAAGTCAGACACTTCGTTCATATGGACTTGCAGGTGAAAAAAACGCAGCGCTTAGAAAGTCGATGAAGTATTTTTCAAATATCAGTTACCTCTACGAAAGAGCTATTCTTCCTATAGGTTTTGCCTTTATGTTTTTGGTATATGTAGGAGCAGCCATTTCTATCTATATAGCTGTGAATGCAGTGATTGCAGGAAGTTTTTCTGTTCCGCAGATGATTGTTGCGGTGATGCTTTCGCTGTTTTCCTGCAAGGTTGATGCGACTTTGTATATTAGTCTGGTGGCATATCGAAATCTTCTTATATCTAAAGATAAGATTTCAGGGATATTTGAAGAAGAGGAGGAAAAAGATGCTTTAGAAAACTATGCACCAAAACACTTTGATATAAGCTTTAGAGATGTATGCTTTGGTTACGAAAAAGGACAGAAAGTGCTTGATGGAATGAGCTTTGACATACCGGAAAACAAGATTACAGCAATTGTTGGAGATTCGGGTTCTGGAAAGTCCACGATTTTCAACCTTATTTCAAAGTATTATGAGCCAGATTCAGGGGAAATAATGATTGGGGGTAAGCAGCTTTCTAAAGCAAATGCTGAACAGGTACTTTCCAATATCAGTCTTGTTGATCAGGATGTATTTTTGTTTAATGACACAATCAGAAACAATTTGCTTTTTGCGGCGCCGGAGGCATCAGATGAAGAAATTCTTAATGCTTGTAGTAGGGCAAATTGCAGCTTTATAGACCAGCTACCTGATGGTATAGATACAGTGGTGGGTGAAAATGGAAATAAATTGTCGGGCGGAGAGAGACAACGTATTTCCGTAGCAAGGGCAATATTACGAAAGAGTAATATCGTTCTTTTGGATGAAGCTACATCGTCACTGGATATTGAAAATGAACTTTTAGTTAAAAAAGCGGTTCTTAATTTATTGACTTTGGGCAAGACAGTTGTGATGATTGCCCATACTCTTCCTATAATCCGGTCTGCAGATAAAATCCTGGTTATAAAGGATGGGAGATTAGAAGAAAGTGGTACCCACGAAGAACTCGTTGAAAAGAACGGAAAATATACTTCTATGTGGAATGCATCGTTGCAAGTAAAGTAAATTATTCGATATGGACACATAAAAGTGAAAATCGGACGAAACTATAGAACGACTATTGAATGCAAAGATAGAAAAGAGTATGTTAGTCGAGACTAACAAAAATAAAGAAAGGTTGGAACATAAATGTATAACGACAAAAAGAAACTGAACGCGAAAGATTTAATAATCACTGGTGTTTTTGCAGTGCTATTTCTTATGGCAGTAATGATAGGTGGTGGTCCATTTGCGTCAATACCCACTCTGACATTTTATTTTCCGATTGGAGCAGCTGTGCTTGCAGGGCCAATATTCATGCTATATATAGCAAAGGTGCCAAAGGTTGGGGCACTTGCGATAATTGGAGCCGTTGAGTGTATTTTAGGTACACTTACAGGAATGCATTGGGGATTGAATTTTGGTATTTTGATTAGTTCAATCATTGCATCTTTTATTGCAGGTTCCAAGAAATTTGAGAATCCGATGTTTAATCTGATAGCATACATTGTTTATAGCCTTGGACCAATGGGTACATATTTTGTATTCTTCTTTAATCGTGAATCATGGGTATCCTTTATGCTTAAAAAGGGCACAGAGCAGGAATATATCGACAAAATGAGTGAAGTTGCCACACCTTTAATGATGATAACCATGATAGTGGGAACGATTATAGTGGCAACACTTAGCGGATTACTTGGTCTTCGCCTTATGCGAAAGCAATTTATAAAGGCTGGTTTAGCTGCATGATTACAATAGATCCAAGAAGCAAATTGATATTGATTTTTATTACAGTTTTGTTCAGTATGCTAATACCAACTGGAACTTTTACGTGCATATGGATTCTTTTGATAACACTTCTTGGTATATTACTTGGTAGAGTTAGGAAAACACTTAGAGCCGCAGTATTGTTTGCGGCTCTTTGGATTGTTTCGGTATATGTTCTTCCACAGCTTGATGGAACAGCTCACACAAGCCTTTTGGTAT
This sequence comes from Butyrivibrio sp., assembly GCA_024688095.1. GTDB lineage: Bacteria > Bacillota > Clostridia > Lachnospirales > Lachnospiraceae > Butyrivibrio. Next base: position 2,368 of record JAILEJ010000161.1, on the reverse strand, counting down.
GGCTTGGGCTGGTGTTTAAATGTTATCCTTGTTGCATGCTTGCCGGCGTTATAATCGGAACTACGCAAATTAGCGAATTTATGGCAGCAATGGCAAAGTGGAATGTTCCACGTGAAGTAGTGATTCCTCTTGCAATTATGTTTAGATATTTTCCAGCGTTAAAAGAAGATTGGGGACATATAAAGGATGCTATGGCACTGAGGGGAATCAGCTTTTCTCCGTTATACTTTTTTAAGAATCCGTCAGTTGTAATTGACGCTTTATATCTGCCTATTCTGGTGACGGCATCCAAAACTGCTGATGAGTTGTCTGCTTCGGCAATAACAAGAGGTATTGAGAATCCAACGAGAAGAACAAGCAGGCTTGATATTAAATTTAGACTAATTGATGGAGCGGTAGTTCTTATTTTTTTGATTACTATTGTAGTTGCAGTAATTGGGACTTCTAGTGGGCAACTTATGGAAAAAGCCCACTAGAACCTGGCTTTGCCAGGCGACATTTTCTTTCAGAAAATATTGGTCTGTGTCCGGTTCCTGTTTTTCTGATGAAAAACAAAAACCTAGGACTTCTTTCTGACCAAACAATGAAATTGTCAGAAAGAACAAAAAAATGGAGCGAGTGTATGAATATAGATTTTGAAAATGTGAGCTTTTCATATTCTGGGAGGGAATCTGGAGCACTTAAGGATTTGAATTTAAAAATCAGACATGGTGAGTTTGTGCTTTTGGTGGGAGAATCCGGTTGTGGAAAAACTACGATTACAAGAATGCTGAATGGTCTTATTCCAGGCTTTTATAATGGAAAACTTGAAGGCACGATATCTATAGATGGACGTACAATAAGTGACTATAAGACCTATGAGCTTGCCTCCATGGTGGGAAGCGTCTTTCAAAATCCCAAAACTCAGTTTTTTAATGTAGATACCGATAGTGAAATTACCTTTGGCCTTGAAAATGCCGGTACTCCTCAAAAGAAAATTAATGCCATACTTGACAAGGTTACAGAGGAACTTGACTTAGAAACATTAAGGGGAAAAGACATTTTTAAACTATCTGGAGGAGAAAAGCAAAAAATAGCGTTTGCCAGTGTATATGCATCTGGACCAGATCTTTATCTTATGGACGAACCTTCTGCAAATCTTGATTCAGTTGGAATTGAAGGATTGAAAGAGTGTTTGGAAAAGATAAAATCTGAGGGGAAAACAGTAGTCATTGCAGAACATAGATTATATTATCTTACACAACTGGTAGATAGAGTTATTTGTTTAAAGAACGGAAGAATTGAACGAGAGATTAATGGCGATGAATTCAGAGCTATTAGCGTTAATTCACTAAATCATATGGGACTTAGAACTAATCAGTTCTTCAAGACAAGAGTCAAGGCTGAAAAGGGATTCAGAAAAATTACGTTAGATGAAAAAATTAGCCTGCAAGACCTATCAATTGATTATGGAAAAATAAGAGTTTTAAATAAATTGAATCACGATTTTTATAAAGGCAAGGTTTGCTGTGTGACAGGCAGAAATGGGGTAGGAAAGAGTACCTTGCTTCGTGCTATGAGTGGATTTATCAAGGGGAGCGAAGGTAGCATAGAACAAAATGGGAAAACATTGTCTTCTAAAGAATTAAAAAAGAAAGCCTTTATGGTTATGCAGGACGTAAATTATCAGTTATTTGCAGATTCTGTGATGAATGAATGTCTTTTGGGAACAGAAACGAAAAGTGAAGATTTTGCAGAAAAAGTTCTTGAGGAGTTTGGGCTTCTAGAATTTAGAAATCTTCATCCAAACACTCTTTCAGGCGGACAAAAACAAAGACTTGCTATAGCCGTTAGCTTAATGATGGATAAAGAAATACTTCTTTTTGACGAGCCTACGAGTGGACTTGATTATAAAAATATGCGACTTTGTGCAAATTTTATGAAAAGACTTTCAGACATGAATAAAATAATCATTGTAGTATCTCATGATGAAGAATTTATAGATTATTGCAGTGATGAGATATATCAGCTATCTTGAGAATAAAAAAGTAGAACAGAATATCAGAGTAATGTTAAAATAGTTTAATAAAAAGTCTCTAGGCATAGATATAAATATTGTAGTATAATGCGCTGTTGAGGTGCAATTGCTTTTGGGATTGAAGCAGAAGTACATACATTACAAAAAAGATTGAATTGAGGTGTAGTTAGTATATGAAAAAGACAGTACTTACCGCCTTGATGTTAGCTTTTGTGGTAAGCGCATCAGGATGTGGGGAAAAGAAAGATGATAACATTACGATAATAGGTACATGGCAGACAGCTTCCATAGGATATGAGATGGATGGGGAATTACAGCCGGAATACTATGTTCAGTTTGAGGACCTTCAGA
>JAILEJ010000095.1 GCA_024688095.1 Butyrivibrio sp. | reverse complement strand
CATTCCTGCCTCATGGTATTCCAGAGCAGTCCCTCATCCTCATATCGTGGCACCACCATCTGTACTGTTGCAGCATACCTCTCAGGTATAGTCTTTACGGTAACATCAAAACTCATTTTTTGCTCCTTTCTCAGCCTCTTTCTGGCTGTATCCAGAAGCATCAGTTTATACTCCGTCTCCTTCGCCTGTTTATCCAGTTCCTTTTGCCTTGAGATCAGGAACTCATCAAGTTTCTCCTTATCTTCGTATATTTCAAGAACACGCACTATATCTGTCAGGGAAAATCCCATATCCTTCAGCGCTGTGATTCTTGCAGCTACGAACAGCTGGTCCTCGCGGTAATAGCGGTATCCGGTAAGATCATCTGTCTCTGCCGGCTTCAGGAGTCCGATATCATCGTAGTGGCGAAGCATTCTGATGCTCACTCTGGATAATTTTGAAAATTCGCCAATCTTAAGCATTTAATCTACCTCCATGGATTTAATATTTCTGAGCTCACCTCTACGATAATCCCTCACATAATGTGAGAGTCAATACATTTTTTATTTAATTAAACAGGCGCCGGCGAGATCTCTGTCCGGTACCGGTCATCATATACTTATTGCCATTCCGATGTCACTCTCCTCATGATCGCGCAAATCGGTTTGAAGAGCAACAGACATAATGCAAGGACTCCCTTACAAGGTTTTCAACTTCTCTGTACTCTTCTTTTCTCTCAGGTCGTATTGTATAATCATTTGAATTCATCTCCAAAAATCTCCTCATATAATTCATGTTTTCTCTCGTTTAAGTAGCAATAATCCTTTTATGGTCATCAAAATAAAGGATACAGATGTAGCATACGCTGCCCTGGTGATAGCAAGCACAAGCACTGTTACTATACTGATTCCCATAGATAATGTGATCATTACCCTTTTTGCTTTTTCAAACTTAAAATGGTTTAAAACCACTATTACAACTCCGGTTGCCACAAGGGATGCAAACAATATCCAGTAGATTAGCCTTATGGTTGCCGAAACATCGCTGTATTCAATAAGACTGACTGCGTAAACCATTCTTCCTACCGGGTGAGGGAAAAGCGGAAGGAATATCAGCCCACACGCCAGCATGTCATTTAGCCCAAGAAGATAATCCAGGATCTTGCGAATATTTGCCCTGGTTTCTTTTTCAGCAATAGTCACCAGTTTTTCACTGGAAAGAAGCTCATCTATGGATACGGAAAAGAACCTTGAAATCTCTTTTAACGAATCGATGCTTGGATAACCTCTGCCCGATTCCCATTTCGAAATCGCTGTCCTAGAAACGAACAAAGCTTCCGCCAGCTCCTCCTGGGTCATCCCTTTGCTATTTCTAAGTTCCAATAGTTTTTCACCAAACTCCATATCTGCCATCCTCTCTTAAGCCTCTTTGCTGCAGGATAAAACACACCCCTTATACAGATAATATAAGCCGATACTTAATAGTACCGAACCAATGATATCCGTAAACCAGTGGACTCCTGAAATAAGTCTTCCTATTACCACAAATAGTGAAAACAATACTACAAAAATAGTGATCAGTTTCTTTATCGGATCATCACTTAGCCTTCTGCCAGCCTGTTCCACCAGTGTCGGCATCACACTAAGTATCAACAGCGTTGTAGAAGATGGATACGATGCCTCCATGACCCCTTCAATAGGTATAGGTCTGTAGTTGATTGGTATCATCTCAAATATAAGGTAAGCCATGATGACAATAATGTAGTAGATTCCGAGAATGATAATATCCTTATCCACCTTAAGCAGACTCTTTCTCTTAATCAGCTGAAGTAACCCAACACCACCAAATATCATGCAGATAAAAATAGGTACCAGCCCAAGCCAGTCTGTGATGGTATATAGTGTCATGTTGGCTCCAGTCAACGCATGAAATCCGGTATTGAATGTTGCAAATCCAATATTTGTTCCATTTTGACCGACAGGTCTAACATCAATTGTCATAACAAGCACAGTTAATAATGCAAACAATGCTATAAAAGTGACTCCTGTTAAAAAGCAAGTTTTTCTGTTTCTCATTTTTTCTAATTCCTTTCCTTTGAAAAATTTCCTTCCGGCTGATTTCAAAGTATCAAAGGATATGAAAAAACAGAAAGAATCCCGCCGTCACATGAGCGATACGCTTCGTGTCATCAGCATAGATACTGGATTTGTGCGATGTCACAAATCAGCAGGTTATTAATTTCACCCATACCCGCCTCCGCGCTGAAATTCCTTTATAATGTCAAAAACTATCTCTTTTTATTTTCTTTGCAGCCTTAGCCCATTTTGATATTTCTTTT
>JAILEJ010000092.1 GCA_024688095.1 Butyrivibrio sp. | reverse complement strand
AGCAAATTCGACTATTGCACTGTATCTTTCATCAATGTAATCCTTGGTATATCCAAGCATTGCACCACGAAGATATGTATTTTCTTTTATTGTCATCTCAGGATCAAAGCCACTTGCAAGTTCAAGAAAAGCTGCTATACGACCCTTTGTCTTAATCTTACCTTCTTTTGGTGTAAGAATTCCTGTTATCGCCTTTAGCAGAGTACTTTTTCCAGCACCGTTTGTACCTATGATTCCAAGCATATCTCCTCTTTTAAGAGCAAAGGATATGTGCTTATCAGCATAGAATTCTTTTACATTATAATTACCTGTCATGTGGCGAAGTACATATTCCTTAAGACCAATAGCCTTAAAATCACCGGTCTTATATATTACGCTCACATTATCACATTTTACAACTGCCATATATTTCACCCAAAGTAGAACTTCTAAATAGTTAAATCTAATTTTTTATAACCAAGCTATATTATTACATATAATAAATAAACTCTGTATTGTACTTTTTATATATATGAGCACCAAGTGCAAGAAAAATAATAGCATACAGTGCACATAATCCATGATATTGAAGAGATGGTATCTGACAATCAATTACTATCGTCCTGAAATACTTAATTATTACATATACAGGATTTAGCAAAAACAGTTTCTGATACACCGGATCAAACCTGTCAAGTGTATAGAAAATCGCCGACACATAAGTCAACAGTGTCAGGAATACATCATAAAGATATTTTGTATCCCTGAAAAATACATACATAGCTGACAAAATCATACCTATTCCAACATTCATAGCAACAAGGCAGCCTATCGGATACAAAAGAAGTATCATTCTGGGACCAAAACTTATATGATCAAAAAAGCAGAATAAAAAATACACAAGCATCGTCAAAAGGAAATTTACCAGAGCCGATATATTTTTGGATAATAAAAACAAATATTTAGGAATATTAATCTTCTCTATGATCTTTGAATTTTTCATAAGAGAATCCATTCCGTTTTTGGTTGCCTCTTTGTAAAAAGCCATTACAAGGTTACCACTAAAGAGGTAAATCGTGTAATGAGGTGTATTCCTTCCAAAAAATTCTGTAAATACAATTTTCATAATGAGAAGGGTAAGCAGTGGTGAAAGAACGCTCCATGCCATTCCCAGTGAAGTTCTCTTATATTTTTGTGAAAAATCTCTCTTAACAAGTTCACTAAATAAAAACTTATATTCCTGATATCGGTTTTTCCACTTATTAATTTTCTTAGTTAACATTACTGTATCCTTTATTATTTATAATCCAGATATTCTGAAGCTTTGAGCTCTGTCATCCGATTATGATTTCCATTCTACTACCATATCATGAGTCTTCCTCTTATCCTCCGGTGGAAGCTGCATATATTCCCCAAAAAGATTGTGAAGATAAAAATCCCAGCAGGAACAGCACTTAAAGGTATGTCCTTCAAACTCTACATCCACCATTTTCTGGAATTCTTCTCTTGGCATTGCTTCGCTGCTCTTATAAAGTCCCTCAGTCACAATACCGACCTGATTTGATGTCTCATATCTGTTAGCTTTTGCAAGCTTTATCATTTTATCATTGTATCTGTCAGTATTTACTATCCTTGCCCATGCTATAAAAACAGGCTTAATAAGCTTTTTAGCAAGTGTTTTTCCTTCAAAGGCTCTTGCATATTTCATCTGTACAAGCTTTCTGTACAAAAACATTTTTTCATAAAGCTTATCCATTTCCCCTTCGTCATCTGGAAGTCCATCAACCGGAAGAAGATCGATCCAAAGGCAGTCACCTTCAGCATCATTAAAAAACTCGTTTCTGACAATAGTTCTGGTATCTATTATCTTTATAAACGGATATCTTGCTGTACCATTTTCATAGCTAATAAGCTTTAAATGCTCTGGAAAAATATGTTCCTTCTCATTAAGTTCAAGAAGTCTTTCATAGTCAGGTCTTGGCATGCAAACATCGATGTCGTCATCCCAGGGAATAAAACCTTTATGCCTTACTGCACCCAAAAGCGTACCTCCGCAAAGATAAAGCGGAAGCTCATACTTATCACATACCTTCTGAAATTCAAGGAGTATATTAAGTTCTACATTTTTTATCTCATCAAGCGTAAGACTCATTAATCGAGTTCCTTCAAAATATCTATAGTTCTTTCAAGACCGTCTCCCATATTATACAAAGGAGTCCAGCCAAGAGCCTTTAACTTTGTTCCATCAAGAATAGCTTTTGTAGCTGTTGAATAACCGGCTCTTTCTTTTTCATCAGGAAGCTCAAATACAACCTTGTGTCCTGTATATTCAGCAATAACTTTAGCCATATCACGAAGTGTAATATCTGAACCATCATCAGCAATATTGTATGCTTCTCCGCATCCGCCAAGGAACATGCAATATAATATTCCGCTTACTGCATCTGCAACATAACTGTAAGAGTAAAACTGTGTTCCCTCTGACTTAAGTATAATATCCTCAGAAGCTACACCCTTTTTGATAAACTGAGAAATAGCCTTTGAATCAGTCTTAAGCATTGTTGGTCCATAGGTTCTTGAAAGTCTGGGAAGAACAATATCAAGTCCCTTCTGCTTTATATAAGCCTGGCATAGAGCTTCGCCTGCGCGCTTACTTTCAGGATATCCTGCACGAAGTGTATTACAGTTTATATATCCAAGATAGTTTTCATCAAACTTATCTGTATCGCCTCTGTTTTCCCCATACACTTCAACAGATGAGGTGAATACAAGTCTTGAGGCCTTCATAGCTACACCGGCTTCAAGCATATTGGAAGTACCAATTATATTAGTAGTAACTGTACCAATTGGATCTTCAGAATACTGAAGTGGATGCGTATTACTTGCAAGATGCAGAATATAATCTGCCTCCATTGATAAAAGTTCTTTGGAAAAAGGCTTATTTACATCCTGCTCCACAGGAATAATGCAGTTTGAAAGTCCTTCTTCCTGTATGTATGAAAATCTGTTAAGAATTCTTTCCTTACTTCTTCCAAGCGCTATAACTCTTGTTCCAAGATTTAAGTGCTTATTCATATACATGATAAGATCGACCAGAAAGCTTCCTACAAGTCCTGTTGCTCCTGAAAGCAT
>JAILEJ010000267.1 GCA_024688095.1 Butyrivibrio sp. | reverse complement strand
TGTTAAACAGATTTCTGAAGGCGCAGATACCTGCGAAACCTCCAAAAATGCTGTTGTGGATACAATGAGTGCTCTATCTGCCATTTCTCAGGAAAATGCTGCATCTTCAGAAGAAACCGGTGCTTCCATGCAGGAGCTTTCTGCAACAGTTACAACTCTTGCCGGATCTGCCAATAACCTTAAGCAAATAGCAGATAAACTCAATGAAGAGATTATGTTCTTTAAATCATAAAGTTTTTTCTAAAACAATACGGTTTTGAATATAAAAACAGGCAGTCGCTTTTTAAATCACAAGCGGCTGCCTATTCTAATTAATCTTATATTTTCTGCTCCATTCCATTAGCATACTTTATAATAAAGTGAATTGCTTCATCGCATATAGGGTTATCTATATCAAGCATCTTGTCATGTCCCGGATATATATACTTTCCCTCACTTTTTATACGTTCTATGGTACTTTTGCTTTTTTCTACATCTACAGACATAAGTGGAATGTCCTGCCAAAGCTCAAAACGGTTTTTTATAGCATCAGAACAAAGCACCGTGTCCTCTCCGCACTTAAGTCCAATGAGCCCAGGGGTATGTCCCGGGAGGTCAATAACCAAAACACCCTCTTCTATCATATCTCCTTCTTTAACAAAGTTGAGATTTCCGTTTCTGCGCAGATATTCGCATGTTGCCAGACAGTCCCACTCATCGGGATTACTCTCTGCACAAAGCCACTCCTTCTTACTTAGATAAAAATTTGCATTTTTAAATAAAGGAACATTTCCCACATGATCAAAGTGCAGATGTGACAAAACAACATCAGTTATGTCATCACATACAAGACCATTTTTATCAAGTGCATCCTTTAGTTGAAGGGCTGTACTTTTATTACCTGTATCATAAAGAATATTTTTATTATTTACACGGATAAGTACTACTGTACTGTATCCAACTATTCCAAACTCTGTCATGAAGGGTTTTCCTTCAAGTAGCTGTATTATTTTCATCTATTAGCACCACCGAAAAGTCATTTACATTTGTACCAGTAGGGCCTGTTTTAATAAGACCCTCGCAGTGTTCAAGAAGGTGATAACAGTCATTGTCATCAAACATTTCAGCAAAAGAAATACCTTTTCCGATTAAATCTTCATAGGTATCACCATCTACATACCCGCCTGCAGCATCAGTTGGTCCATCAGTTCCATCAGAGCCAACACTAAAAACTGCAACATTTGAAAGACCGGATATTCCCTGAGCTGCACCGCAGGCTATCTCCTGGTTTCGACCTCCAAGGCCTTTCCCTTTAAGATGCACCACGGTTTCACCGCCAAGTATGTACGCCATTTTCTTTCCATCACCGGCGTGAGAAGCTGCAACCGCTCCAAGCATTTTACCAACTTCTCTTGCCTCTCCTGTAACCTGATCAGACAAAAAACATACCTCGTATCCAAGTAACTCACAACACTCTGCAGCTGCCTTGCATAACTCTCTTACGCTTCCGATTACAATATTTGTAGCATTTGATATTTCCTTTGGAGTTTCGATTTTCAAAAGCTTTCTTACTTCATCCGATGTTGAAATTCCATATTTATCGATGATGTCAATTGCCATTTTACTGCTCCCACTATCGGGAACCGTCGGTCCGGAAGCTATCATATCAAGAGGATCGCCTACTATATCAGAAAGGATTATGCTATAGATTTTTGCCGGATTTGCCTTCTCGGCAAACTTTCCACCCTTCACGGCAGAAAGACGCTTTCTGATAATATTAATCTCATTGATATCTGCACCGCAGGCAAGAAGCTGCCTTGTCATATCCTGAAGTTCATCAAGACTTACAAGTGGCTTTTCAAACAGAGCACTTCCTCCTCCAGATAAAAGAAACAGAATAGTATCTTTTTCGCTAAGATTTTCTACAAGCTCAATAACCTTTTCAGTTGCCTTTATCCCATTTTCATCAGGAATCGGATGGCCTGCCTCAAAACATTCAATGTCTTTAAGCTCACCTTTAACATGATCATACTTGGTAATAACTATTCCCTTTTTGTAAGGAATAACTTCTGATGCTGCTTCTGCCATACTGTAAGCCGCTTTTCCAACGGCTACAATATAGACATTTTCAGAAAGTTTAATCTCACCAAGCGCACGCTTTACGGCTTCCTTTGGCATAACTTTCTTTATGGCTGCATCTGTAATTTTGTCTGCATCAAGCTTTAATCTGCTGTTCATTTATTCTCCCAATTTAGTCCCTGTAAGGAATTCATAATACTGTGCAATAGCACTGTGGTCTTTGTTTCCACCTTCATTATTATGCATCCACTGCATGATTTCCTGAACTTCTGCAGTCATAGGAACTGGTGCCCCAACTGTATGAGCGCAGTCAAGTGCATTGTTAAGATCTTTAATATGAAGGTCAATTTTGAATCCTGGCTTGTCATTTCCTGACAGCATCATAGGTGCCTTGGCGTCCATAACCGTTGAACCTGCAAGGCCTCCTCTTATTGCTGCAAATACAAGATTAGGATCTACTCCTGCCTTTTTGGCAAGAGTAAGTGCTTCAGAAAGAGCCTGAATATTACATGCAACAATTATCTGATTTGCAAGCTTTGTTGTGTTTCCTGCGCCAACATCGCCGCATCTTACAACAGAAGCACCCATTGTTTTAAGAAGATCTGTATACTTTTCTACAAGATCCTCCTTACCTCCCACCATGAAGCTGAGGCTTCCGTCAATTGCCTTTGGCTCTCCTCCTGAAACAGGGGCATCAATCATATCAACACCTTTTTTAGCAAGTTCTTCTGCAATTTCCTTGCTGGCAACTGGGTTGATAGAGCTCATATCTATTAGTATACTACCTTTTTTCATAAAAGAGGCAACTCCACCTTCTCCAAGCATTACCTCTTTTACCTGAGGTGAATTAGGAAGCATCGTCATAACGACATCGCAGCTTTTTCCAATTTCTTCGTAAGAACCTGATTTGATTCCAAGCTCTGCAAGTTCGTCGAGAACATCCTGATGTCTTCCATTTACGATTACATCTGTATATCCACCCTTTACAATATTCTTAACCATAGGTTTTCCCATTATACCAAGTCCGATAAATCCAATTTTCATTTCAATTCTCCTTCTTTTCTTTAATTATTATTGCTTCATAGGTATCAAGCTTATTAAGTACAAGCTTTCCATTTTTTACAGTTACTTCACCACCATTTAAGGTATAGATTTCATAGCCTTCTAAATTTTCCTTATCTATATCAAGTTCAAGATCATAAAGTGGAACAGGTTTATAAAAACTGTTTAAAAAACTTCCGCTTGTATTTATAAGATGAAGTACAAGCTTTCCATCCCCTTTCATGACTGTGATCTCACACATTGGTGTAAGTGAAGGTGCAAGGCTCTTAGCCCCGCAAATATTTATAATAATATCCTTTAAGATTTCAAAGGTATTATCATATCCCTGCTGGTAAAAAAAGCTGCCGGCAAGCCATGGAACCCATACTGCCATTCCATTGCCATAAACTGTTTTATATATTCCTGGAATTTCTGATTTTTCCTTTGGATAGCATACTTCAGGCGGTCCATATAGCTGTTCAGGAATCAGCTTAAGAAATGTCGTTGTCTTAGAATCATCAAGAATTTCTCCTGCAAATACCTCTTCACCGGGCACAATATAACCAAGCTCTGCATCAGATGAAAACTCCAATATCTCTTTGTCACTATCCTGAATTTCATATATTGACGATTTTAGGCCTGTAAGCTTTTCTGTTATCTGACCTATTCCAAGACTCTTTAATGCCTGTTCATTTCTTGGCATAAAGTTTGCTTTGTTTAATCCACTCTGACCTGTTGCCAGAAGCACTCCGCCATTTTTGACATACTCATCAAACATTGCGGCTGCCTCATCTGATATGAATCTTGTATCAGCCATTATCACAAGCTTTTTGGACTTTAGGATTTCTGGAGTAACTTCTCCAAGCTTCATTTCATCAAATGCTATATGACACTCTGTAAGTACTCTGATAAATCCTGAAACCTCTTCATCTACTCTTGCAAGAAGCATCTTATCTACAAGAAGAACTTCTGCTGCCGATCTCAGATTCTTGTATTCATTTTCATTTTTCTTATAGAAATCAAAAACTTTTTTTGATGCCTTTATTCCCGATCTGTCTTTATGATTTCCAAGAGTACCCATTATATAAAGACTTGTTCCTGCTCCATTAGCAAGATTCTGCCACTGACGAATCTCCATAAGTTCAGGTGATATAGAAGAATGTCTGTATCTGAACCCAAGAAAATCTGTTGAAGCTGCATCTGCAACTTTATCTTTATCTATTCCTGTAAGTTTTCTGGCATTAGTAGATGCCTGATATATATTTACAGGCCTGTCCATATCCTGATTGCATTCAACTCTGTTATAATCAACTCCATTAACTGCAATGCCTGGCTTAATAGCCTTTACTCTGTTGTAGAGAATCTTTTTCTGCTTTGCCACACAGGCGCCCTTGAAGACATTATATTTACCAACTGCAGGATCCCTTGGATTATCTGAGGTCGGCACATCAAGTCCTGTACTTTCTTTAAATAATCTTTTGCAATTATCGCAGTGGCATGGTCCCAGGAGATTGTAATCATAATCCACAACCATTGCACCACTCATATTGCAAAAGAGTCCGTCAAAATCATGTTCTCTGAATAATTCTTCAAGTATTTCAAAAATATATTTTTGCTGATATTCGCTATTTACGCATGTCTGAACAAAACCATTATAATTAGAAACACTTCCATCGCCCTTTATATAAGCCCACTCAGGATGCTCCTTATAAACTGTCTCAGGTATTTTTGAAAAGTCACATCTTGCAATTACTTTTATCCCCTGCGAATGACATTCATCTACCATATTCTTAAGGCTGTCACCTGTAAGGAATTTACTTTTCTTATGATATGAAAGCTCTGTATTATAGCTTGCCAGTATTCCCGCTGCATTTAATGTAACTACAGTTGCGTTATAATCTGAAAGCTCTTTTGCAAAAGCTTTGGCATCCATATTATCCATGTCAGTTTCTCTAAGGTTAGTCTGTACCATTCGCCATGGATAGTTAATCCACCAGTTTTCTTTGCTCATAGACCACAATTCCTTTCAATCTTTATCATGTAATCATTATAAGAGGCTGATTCGTTTTCTTATATATCTGTATTAGATTTTATATATCTATATTATTCTTATTGCCTCTTTAGACTAATTTAGATATAATGTAACTATTATAGATATAATATTCGTTTATTTTCTCTTATATAATTAGTACAACAAGAAATCCAAAAATGCTTTGCATATGAAAATCGCAAAGCTGTTTTCAGAGAACATCTAAGTAATAGGAGAGAAAATATGAATACTATAAAAAAAGTCGTTTCTACTGTTTGGTATAACAAAGAAAATTATCACGAACTTCGGAATGTTTTTCCAGAAGCAGAATTTGTATATGTAAATTTCTATGACAAAGAAAAGCTTGAAGCAGAAGCTCGCGACGCAGATGTAGCAATTATTCTTGGCGATGTAGATAACTGTCTCCTTGGAGAAAATTCTCTAAAATGGATTGCCTGTGATCATGCAGGTCTTAATGGTTCAGCAAGGGATGATGTTTTTGCCAAAAACATTTTTGTAACAGGAGCTGCTGGAAGAAGTGCACCGGTTCTTGCCGAGCACTGCATTTACTTTATGATGCAATACTGCTATCACACAAAGGAGCTTCTTGAAGCTCAGGCTCAGGGTAAATGGGGAGTTGAAGGCTCTCAGAAATGGAAAGGATTATATGGAAGAAAAGTCGGCATCATCGGAATGGGAAATAATGGAAGAATGCTGGCAGACAGATTAAATGCTTTCGGAATGGATATCTATGCTTTTGATAAATTCCCAATAAAAGGATACGACTTTGTCAAAGAAAAATTCATAGGCAACAATGGAGATACAATAGATTACATTCTTGAGAACTGTGATTTCATAGTACTTACACTGGCGCTCACAGATGAAACATATCATATGTTTGATGAGAATGCTTTTAAAAAGATGAAGAAAGATGCATTTCTGGTTAATATGGCCAGAGGCGGAATTGTAGATACAGCTGCTCTTACAAAAGCTTTGCAGGAGGGAGAAATAGGAGGCGCAGGACTCGATGTTGTAGAAGAAGAGCCATTCCCTTCAGATCACCCACTATGGACCATGCCTACAGTTTACATTACACCTCACACAACACCGCAGGTTCCAAACCGTTCAAAAAGAACAATTGAAATTATCCGCGAAAATAAAAGAAGATTTCTTGCCGGAGAACCAATGCTTAATCTGTTAAAAGAAGCTGACCGGTTTGGATCCGGAGAAACTCAGAGCGGATTTGCAAAGCTTACTAACTCTACCATGCCAAAGGAGCAAATAGAAAAACTACCTCTTGATAAATATCTAGGAGAAAGAGGCTGGACCGATCCCGCTGAATGGAATTATTTAGACTAACCTCTTTATGCAGACCTGTTCTTCACAACAGGTCTGTATTTATGTCTACAGAAGGAGATAAATATGGCAGACAATATAACAAGAGAAAATAATGTTTCCCCGGCACCTGAAAATATCGAAAGCAGAATAACTCTTTTGACAGAGCTTTTGCAGTGCAACAGCAGAATGATAGTTTCCAGATATAATCTCTCAGGAACTCTAATATATACTAATGCTGAAAATATGATTTATGACACTATGCTTAGATATTCCAAGAGGCTCGATGATGCCATAGCATTTGGTAAGACAAATTCTTATCCAATTATCATCACTACTGACTATGGACTTATGTGGAGCGTTGCCTTTGAGCCTGATGAAAGCGGGAATCTGACTCTTTTACATACACTTGGCCCAATTCTCACATCTCCCATGACTGATGAAATAATAGAGCAGATTATGAAAAACCCATCTATAAGAATTAAATGGAGGCCTAAACTTGTCAAATATTTAAAAGACATCAAGGTCATCCCTGCTACTGAATTTTTCAAAGACACTCTTATGCTGCACTACTGTATTACAGGAGTGTATCTAAAGCCCTCGGATATTACATTTCTTAGTTTTACAAATGAAGATGCCGCGGGTCATGAAAAGAAGTCTGGTAATTATGCCGAGTTTTATGCCCTGGAAAATAGTATGGCTGACTTTATAAGAAACGGAGATATTAACTACAAAGAAAAAATCCCATCAGCATCAGCAATGCTAAGCTCTTTTCAACCTATGACAGATGGCTCATTAACGGATGCCAGGCAGATGGCCACAATCTTTTGCGGTCTATGCATAAGAGCGGCAATTGATGGGGGAATTTCTCCAGATACTGCCTACACAAAATCCAGCATCTATCTAAAAAACCTGTCCTCAATAACTACCTTTGCAGAAATCATGCCTATCTGTCATAACCTTTTTGAAGATCTGCTCTTCCAGGTTCATAACTTAAATGATAAACCTGATTATTCCAAAGAGGTTGCTGCCTGCATCAGTTATATAGAAACCCATACAGATGAATCTCTAAATATCGAATATCTCGCAGAGAGAATCGGATATAGCAAATATTACATGTCCAAAAAGTTCAAATCCGAAACAGGTCTAAGCATAAATTCTTATATAAAAAAAGCCCGCATCGACCGGGCCGCTTACCTGCTTGTTACTACCAAAATGGATATAGAAGAAATATCCGAAAAACTACAGTTTGGAAACAGAAACTTTTTTACCAAAATATTTAAAGAGGAAACAGGAACTACCCCTGCTCAGTTCAGAGAAAATCATAAAAAAATATGACATTTTTATATTTTGCTTTTATATATAAAACGAGGAACTGCAATAAACTGCAGTTCCTCATTTTGTTTTTTGTATGGAAATTTATTTTAGTGGGCAAATTTATTTATATGGGACTATTTATTTTTTTTAGCCTTTTTTCTGGCTTTCTTTTCCAGATATTTGTTGTTTTCTGTTTCGAAATCAAGTCCCTTCTTTGCACATCTTTCTCTTAATTCTTTAATCCTGTTTTCTTCAGCTTCAGCCTGCTGCTTTGCTATCTCTGCTCTTTGCTGCTCCTGTGGAGAAACATAAGGAATTCCCTTAGCCTTACATTCAGCAATCTTTCTGTCTGTAAGTTCCTGAGTTACTGTTGGCATTATCTTATCTATATCAAAGAAAAATGCAAATAATATAAGAAACATTAATGCTGTAAGGAGAATTGCTCCCTGATATGAAAAGTTTATCCATCCTGTAGATGATGATGGCTGATCTGCGAATAAAGCGATACCTTTTTCTGAAACACCTATCTGCTCAGGTGTTTTATATCCAGTAACCATAAGTCCAGCATTGAATAATCCAAGACCTATTCCATTTGCAAAGGAATGCATAAAACCTACAAGCGCTGCAGTAATACCTTCAACTCTGATATTCTGTTTGTATTCAACATGATCGATCGCATCACCTGTAAAACTCATCATTGTGTATACATATGCCATAGCACCAACACCACCAAGTGCTGTTCCAAGATATACTGCCCAGGTTTTTCCTGCTCCCCAGAAAGCAAGCCCTGCGCCAAGTGCTGCAATGATACTTCCAAGGATGATCATTCTTGTTCTTCCCATTTTCTTAATAAGAGGAACTACTACAAAAAGCATTGGACCCATAGGAGCCATGGCAATCATCGTAAATCTTGCCTGGATAGCTGCATACTCACCATATGAATTACCATGTACAACCCACCCTGCATAATAAACCTGCGAAACACTCTTTAATGCATTAAGCACCTGATAAACAAGGATCATAAGAATAAACATGATCCAGTATTTATCCTTTAAACAGGCTTTTAACTGAGTCCAGAAAGTTGCTTCTTCAACTTTCTTGTTGCCATGCTCATCTTCTTCTGCACTACTTCTTCTCTCTTCAGTTATTCTCTCACGTGTGTAGAAATACTGAATGAAGGTAACAGGAACTGCTACGCAGCAAATAATTGCCATACACAGAAGATATCCTGTTTTATTATCATTTCCCATAAATGCACATATACTTGTAAGTATTGTAGGGAAAAGAATTGATACCATTCCAGTTCCGATGTTCTTGGTAATCTGACCTGCGATTGAATTTCCAGATCTTTGTTTAACATTTCTGGTAGAAAGGGCTGCCGAAAGTTCATAGGCCATATACCACATTGTGTATCCTACTGAATAAAAAAGATTGTAGGAAATGATGATCCAGATTGCCTGCCCGTAAGCACCTATCTCAGGAACAGCAAACATCATCAAAATACTTATAACTACAACCGGTAGTGATAAAATAAACCACGGCCTGATTTTTCCCTGTTTACAGGTAGTCTTATCAATAAGCTTTGCCATAAATACATTGGTTATAGCATCAATGATCTTAGACAAAACTGGAAAAACTACCATGAAACTTGCAACCCATAGACCCTTACTTGCTGTAAACCCCAATACATCAGTAAGATACTGGTTGAAATAACTATTTACTATGGATTGGAGCATCATTACTCCAAATGGCCCAATTATATACCCTAATATTTTTTCTTTTGTCTTTACATTAGCTGACGTAACTTTAGTATCCCAAAAGTGTGAAGTAAAAGCATTTTGTAATAAACCAGTTTTTGCTTTAGTTGCCATATACACCTCCCAAGTAGTTCTGCACCTTAACTGGTTTTAGTGTATCAATATGGGTCTTATAAGTTAATATCCATTTTAGGTATTCTATACCTAAAATGGATATTAACATCAACAATAACTAATTCAGATATAATATATCTATTTTAGAGAATAAGTTATCTAATTTAATTTATTTGCTCTCTAATACGGTATTCTTGCGAATCATGCTAAGTACTCTAGTTGCACAGCGCTTTACATCATCTCTTTTTATTATACCCTGTTCCAAAGCATCGCCGAGTGCCTTTATCTGATCGGGTCTTCCAGGACAGATAAGGTCACACTGTGCTGCGGACGCTTTAAGCACATCACCTGTTGCAGCCTTCATACAGTCTTCACGGTCCGCTTTCATTGAATCCCAATCACTCATGACCATCCCCTTAAATCCCCATTCCTGGCGAAGGATTTTTACAAGAAGGTCATAATTATTTGTACAATATACTCCGTTAATCTTATTATATGCAGCCATTACTGTCATTGGTTCAGATTCTTTTACAGCAATTTCGAATCCCTTTAAATAAATCTCTCTAAGTGCTCTCTCTGAGACATTGGATGAGGATCTGTTTCTTTCAAGCTCGCAGTTGTTACATGCAAAATGTTTTACACTCATACCTTTTCCAGGATGCTTTTGAACACCACGAACAATAGCAGATGCCATTTTTCCTGATACATATGGATCTTCTGAATAATATTCAAATGTTCTTCCGCAAAGAGGATTTCTATGAATGTTCATACCAGGTGCAAGCCAGATGGTTACACCATAAGCCTCCATCTCTTTTCCCACAGCATCTCCAACTCTCTCAAGAAGCTCTGTGTTAAAAGACTGAGCAAGTAGCTGTGAACATGGCCATGCCGTAGCGTACTGATAGTGCTCCGTTCCATCTGCAGGGTCAGCCATTCTTGCCTTCATACCCATTCCTGCAACTCCAAAAAGATATCTCTTATAGGCTTCAAGAACCTCAGGAACTCTGGCTGCCTTATAGCTGCCATCTTCCATTTCAACTATTCTGCAAGTCAGATTTAGTCCTGCAGGTCCATCGGAAAGAATCGCATTTGGAATTCCAAGTTCTTCATAGTTGTCAGGATTTGTAGTTCCGCTTGCACCCATAGCTTCAACCTGAAGATGGTCATTGGATGTACCACCACCAACTATAAGCTTTATAAGCTGCTCATCTGTCATTGTATCCACATAAGGATCTGAATCTACAGGAAGCTCTTCATAAGTATGTTCTATGCATGGAAGAATACCTTCCGGAATATTTATTGTTTTTACACCCTTAAGATCTTCATTCTCTCTTTCAGGCGCTTTAATTTCATTTATCTCATGCTCGACAGGACATGCAGCAAAACACTTTTCTGTAATCTGTTCATTTTCATTTTTCAGTACAAGCACTGCTTTAGTATTGCAGCTGTCATTACCAAGTCTGATTATGTACTGACCTTTCCTAAGGACAAAAGAACTGTCTTTTTCCTCATAGCAGGTAAAATCACGAAGCTTGACTGTAAGAGTTATTACTTCAGACTTCCCAGCCGAAATCACGCCTGTTTTCTTAAAGGAAACAAGTCTTTGATACTCTGCTCCTGTTTCGCCATAAGGAACCGTGGCATATAACTGCACTACCTCTTTTCCATCAACATCTCCTGTGTTTGTAACTTCGACATCTACTAGAAGTTCTTCTCCTGAAAGAACAGCTTTTTCACATTCTATGTCAAAGCTCGTGTATGAAAGGCCATAACCAAAGCGGAATCTCGGATTTACCTTAAATGTATCAAAGTAGCGATATCCTACATAAATTCCCTCATTGTATTCCTGGTTATAATCATCTCCTCCAAGATATGAATAGGTTGAGTTACTTGGAATGTCCTCAAATTTGTATGCCCATCCGGTCGCAAGTTTTCCTGAGAAATTCTTTTTGCCGGAAAGTACGTCTGCAAGCGCATTTCCGCCTTCTTCACCACCCTGAACAAAATAAACAAGACTTGAAACATGAAGCTCATCAAGGAAGGATACGTCTATAACACCTCCACAGTTAATAACTACTACAAAGTTTTTAAAGCCTCTGCTGACAGCTCTAAGGTTCTCAATTTCAACATTATCAAGACCATAGTCTCCTGCTACATCTTTTCTGTCATTTCCTTCACCGGCCTGTCTGGCAAGCACGTAGATTGCTGTATCACAGTCATTGGAAGCTTCAGCAATATCATCCTGTGTTACAGGAATTCCTGTAGGATGTCTGAAAGGAGGAATCATATGAAGAATCTTATGAAACTCCATAACTCCCTTAACTTTTTCCTCCATCTCACTTCTATATGCTTCGTAGGTATCATCATAAAACTTATCGAAGCGATCAAGCCAGTCATTAGAAGTAACCTCGTATCCAGCATTTTTCATGCCTTCTTCTATTGTTACGCTGTATCTTTCTCTTACAGCCCCAGATCCTGTACCGCCCTTAACTGTCATGCGTACCCCAGAACCAAAAAGAGCAATTTTCTTGTTAGTTAAAGGAAGTGTTCCATCATTTTTTAGAAGAACAAATCCCTCAGCGGCTGCTTCTCTTGCCAACTCTCTGTTATCAAGCTCAATCTTTCCCGGATTTTTGTCAGTACCTGCTAATACAATTTTCTTCATATTTCCCTCTCCTTTACATTAGTTATAGTTTTTTACCCAATAATCCTTTTAGTAGATTTTTCTATAGCTTCTCTTTTTTCTACTTACAGTTTATATTCACAATTTTTATTCAAATAGTAGTTTTTTAGTTTTATATATAATTTTTTCGCTATTTTATTTTCATAAAACGAATATATTGTATTAATATA
>JAILEJ010000037.1 GCA_024688095.1 Butyrivibrio sp. | reverse complement strand
AACATATTAATGTTACTTTGCAGACCATTTACATTAGATATTTTTGTAAGATAGTCAGTACGTACATTTTTCTTAAGCACGGCTTTTTCATCCTGGAAATGATAGAAATTAAACCAGGTAAGAATTATTATAAATAAAAGTACATATACAAGACCTGCCCATAACATTTTATTAAAGCGCTCTGATAATACATGTTGATTATTCTTAACAACCAGATACATTCCAAGCGTTGGGATATACTGTCTTATGATAAAACCATCTTCTGTATAAACCTGATTTTCCCTTATCATATCTACTGTATAAAACCTGCTGTAATATGATTCACCTAAATTTAATTCGTCCTCATCTAAAGTTGTCTCCCCATATACATCAGTGAAACAGATGTCTACATTATATTCTTCGGAATATTTTTTCATTAAGTCTGTGATATCTGACAAATAAATAGCACATCCTAAAATAGCCTTTAGTTCTCCATTAACATCCATACGCCTGTCAATAAAAATAACATGTTCCTGTTCATTAAATTCATCATATGTCATGTCGGCTCCATATTCGAGTCCGGTATTGATGAAATTCTTAACCCATACATCGTATTCATTATTTTCAGGATCAACTATCTTACCAATTCCATCAGGCGTATAATACTTCATAGTTTCTGTTGAAAGTATATATGCACCTTCCCAATTATTTACATCACGTATCTGTTCCAGATATTCAGCAATTTTTTGCTCAAATTCATCTTCAGAAATATCATTTTCCTTATCTAGCATACTTTGTAAAAAAGAATCATTACACATTGTCTGAGTAATTTGCGCTGAGAATTCCAGTTCAGAATTAATAGACGTATAAATCCCTTCGAATAGCGCCCTTGTAGTAGTTTCCATATCTTGCCTGGTAATGGATCTTACTCCGAAAATAGCCAAAATTAACGCAAGAAGAAATCCAACGAAAATAAGAATAATATTTGTAAATAACAGCTTATTGTCCTTAAAACTTGCACATATTTTTTTCATTAGCTGCACCTCATCCCCTATATGACTGCACTAATACAATTATAATAAACCGTATATTTATTATCAATGAGATATCTAATAGTTTATACATTTTTCATAAATAAAAGGCTTTGTCCATATGAACAAAGCCCTTATATATAATCCTTATTATATTATCCCATTATATCCCATCAGGTATTTATCTATTTCTGCTGCACAGGCTCTTCCTTCTGCAATTGCCCATACAACCAGCGACTGTCCCCTATGCATATCTCCAGCTGTAAAAACTTTATCTACACTGGTCTTATAGTGGTCAGAATCCTCTGTAACTACAGTATTTCTTGGCGAAAGTTTAACCTTAAAAGCATCAGAAACATAGCTTTGAGCACCTATAAATCCTGCAGCTATAAGCAAAAGATCACATTTGATTTTTTTCTCTGTTCCTGCAATTTCGACAAGTTTTCCATTTTCAAATTTCACCTTTACAGTAGTAACTCCTGTTATCTTGCCATTTGAAGAAGCTATATCCTTGATTGTTGTCTCATAAATTCGTGGATCTGCACCAAATTTTCCTATAGCTTCAAGCTGACCATAATCAGTCTTTAAAACCTTTGGCCATTCAGGCCATGGATTAGAATCCAATCTCTTTTCCGGAGGACATGGCATCATCTCAATCTGTGTAACTGAAACGCAGCCATGACGAATACATGTACCAACACAGTCATTTCCTGTATCTCCACCACCAACAATTACTACATTTTTACCTTTGGCACTTATATATGAATATTTTCCATCTTTTAAACTGGCATCAGCAAGTACGATTGAATCGCCTTTTTGTTCCTGCCCAAGCAAAGCTTTTGTTGTTGAAGTCAGGAAATCTACAGCATAATGAACACCATCAATTTTTTCAAAGTCTTTTACAGCTAGTGGTCTTGGATTTTTTGCCCCGCAGCAAAGTGCAATGGCATCATATTCCTCCATAATCTGTTTTACTGATACAGTATTTACTGTACTTTCACCTGCGCCCTTTTTTGATTTTGAAGACTTTTTTTCTGCCCCATCTTCGAATCCTATATTCATACCTGTTTTAAATACAACGCCTTCAGCTTCCATCAGTTTTTGTCTTCTAAGAACAACTGACTTATCCAGCTTCATATTTGGTATACCATACATCAAAAGTCCGCCAATTCTGTCTTCGCGTTCATATACTGTAACACTATGTCCTCTTTTATTTAGCTGATCTGCAACTGCAAGTCCAGCTGGACCACTACCAATTACTGCAACTTTTTTACCGCTTCTTACTACAGGAATCCGTGGCTTCATATAGCCTTCTTTAAAGCCCTTTTCTATTAAAAAAAGTTCATTATTATGAATCGTAACCGGTTCCTCTACAGTTCCACAAATACAAGCTTTCTCACATAAGGCAGGACATACCCTTCCTGTAAATTCAGGAAAATTACTGGTCTTTAATAGTCTTGCAAGTGCATGCTCATAATGTCCGTTATAAATTTCATCATTCCACTCAGGGATCAAATTATGAAGAGGACATCCTGTAACCATTCCTTTAAGCTTTATTGCTGACTGACACATAGGCACGCCACAATTCATACATCTTGCTGCCTGTTTACGTCTTTCCTCTTCCCCAAGATGAGTATGTAACTCATCGAAATTAAGTATTCTATATTTTACATCTACTATTTTATCTTCACATCTGTCATATTCAAGAAATCCTGTTGCCTTACCCATTTTAACTCCTTTCAGGCTTATTATTTGATTTGTAGCATCATTAAAATGCTACAAATCTCTAGTCGAATTAAAAACTTAATCTGATATTTGGTTTAAAATGCCTTTATCATGAAGCTGTTATTTCATTGAAGGCTTCCAAAATAGCATTTTCGTGCTTGATACCCTGCTCCTCATATTTACTGATTGCAGTAAGCACTCTCTGATAAGCATCAGGAACAATTTTCTTGAAATGAGGCAGATATTCATCAAATGCATCAAGTATTTCTTTACCATGCTTTGAACCAGTTTCTTTAACGTAATCAGTCAGGATTCCTTCGAGTTCAGCAATGTCATATTTTTCAGTTACTTCTGTACAGCTTACCAATTCTTTATTCATTCGCTTATACAGATCATGATTCATATCAAGAACATATGCAATACCACCACTCATACCAGCTGCAAAGTTCTTACCGGTGCTGCCAAGTACAACAGCCCTTCCTCCAGTCATATATTCAAGGCCATGATCACCACAGCCTTCTACAACTGCTATTGCTCCTGAATTTCTTACACAAAATCTCTCACCAGCTACTCCGCAAATATAAGCTTTTCCTGACGTTGCACCGTAAAGAGCAACATTACCTATAATAATATTCTTAGCAGAATCAAAAGTGGATTTTTCTGGAGGATATACAACCAGCTTTCCTCCAGATAAGCCTTTTCCAAATCCATCATTGGCATCGCCTGAAAGTCTCATAGTAACACCCTTTGGAAGGAATGCGCCAAATGACTGACCTCCGCCTCCTTCACAATTAATAACAAATGTATCATCCGAAAGCTTCTCTCCAAATGTTGCTGTTACCTCTGAACCAAAAATAGTACCTACTGTTCTATTTGTACTGCTTACTTTTATACTCTCTTCATGATGTTCACCTGACTTGAGTGCCTTTTCAAATTTAGGTAAAAGCTGAGCTTCATCAATTGTTTTTTCCAAATGGAAATCATATACCTTAGAAGGTACAAAATGTCTGCCCTCCGCAGTTGCATATGAAGGATCAATTATTGTCTGAAGGTTTACAGTTTCTGCTCTTTCAGTAATCTGATGATCCTTCATTTTTAGACAATCTGCTCTTCCTACCATTTCGTTTATTGTTCTAAATCCAAGCTGAGCCATTATCTCTCTTAATTCTTCTGCGATGAAATTCATAAAATTCATTACATATTCAGGCTTACCCTTAAATCTCTTTCTAAGAGCTTTATTCTGTGTTGCAATACCAAATGGGCATGTATCCTTATTGCAGACACGCATCATCATACAACCCATAGTTACAAGTGGAGCTGTAGCAAAACCAAACTCTTCTGCACCAAGAAGTGCTGCAATGGCAACATCTCTTCCACTCATCAGCTTACCATCGGTTTCGATAATTACTCTGTCACGAAGTCCATTTTCAATAAGAGTATGATGTGTCTCTGCAAGGCCAAGCTCCCAGGGAAGTCCGGCATGATGAATTGAACTCTTTGGTGCTGCACCTGTTCCACCATCATAACCTGAAATCAGGATTACCTGTGCACCAGCTTTGGCAACGCCCGATGCAATTGTACCAACACCTGCTTCTGATACCAGTTTTACTGAAATTCTTGCACTTCTGTTTGCATTCTTAAGATCGTAGATAAGCTGAGCAAGATCTTCAATAGAGTAAATATCATGATGAGGTGGCGGTGAAATAAGTGCTACACCTGGTG
Source organism: Butyrivibrio sp. (assembly GCA_024688095.1). Taxonomy (GTDB): domain Bacteria; phylum Bacillota; class Clostridia; order Lachnospirales; family Lachnospiraceae; genus Butyrivibrio. Next base: position 14,566 of record JAILEJ010000037.1, on the reverse strand, counting down.
TTGAATATCTTCTTGTTGCAATCCAGGGATAAACTTTCTTTCCAGGAAGATGACCACCTTCTCCTGGCTTTGCACCCTGAGCCATCTTAATCTGTATTTCCTGTGCATTATTAAGATATTCACTGGTAACACCAAATCTTCCGGAAGCTACCTGCTTAATTGCACTACACTTTTCTGTACCAAATCGTCTTGGGTTCTCTCCACCTTCTCCTGTATTAGACTTACCCCCAAGTCTGTTCATGGCAATTGCAAGTGTTTCATGTGCCTCTTCAGATATTGAACCATAACTCATTGCACCGGTTTTAAAACGTTTTACGATTTCTGATACAGGTTCAACTTCGTTAATATCGATTGGTTTGTTCTTAGCTGAAAACTCTAAAAGGCCTCTCAGTGTATGTGGTTTTTCATTATCAACAAGAGCTGTATATTCTTTAAATCTCTTATAATCACCATTCTGAGTTGCCTGCTGAAGTGCAATAATAGTCTCTGGATTATATAAATGATCCTCTTTATCTGTTCCGCTCCTAAGCTGATGGAAGCCTGTACTGTCAAGTGCAAGATCTGTCTGAAGTCCCATAGGATCAAATGCATGATCATGTCTGTTCTTTATTCCTTCAGAAATTTCCTTAAGACCTATACCTCCAACTCTGCTTACAGTACCTGTAAAATATTTATCAATAACTTCTTTACTCAAGCCAATAGCCTCAAAAATTCTGGCTGACTGATAAGACTGAAGTGTAGATATTCCCATCTTGGCTGCAACCTTAACTATTCCATTAAGTACTGCACTATTAAAGTCATCAATTGCTGTATGATAATCCTTATCAAGAATTCTAAGATCGATAAGCTCAGCTATACACTCATGTGCAAGATATGGATTGATAGCTCTTGCACCAAATCCAAGAAGCGTAGCCATCTGATGTACATCTCTTGGTTCACCGCTTTCAAGGATAATAGATACTGCAGTTCTCTTCTTTGTAACAACCAGATGCTGTTCTACTGCTGATACCGCAAGAAGTGATGGTATGGGAACATGAGTCTCATCCACTCCTCTGTCAGACAAAATAACAATGTTATAACCCTTTGCATATGCTCTGTCTATACTGAGCTGAAGCTGTTCAATAGCTCTTTCAATAGGTGTATTCTTGTAATACAGAAGAGAAATAACCTTTGATCTGAATCCTGGCTGATCAAGAGATTTTATCTTCATAAGATCAACTCCTGTAAGGATAGGATGATCTATTTCAAGAACACGGCAGTTTACTCCCTTCTCCTGAAGAAGGTTACCATCTGAACCAATATAAACTGTTGTATCTGTTACAATCTGTTCTCTAAGCGAATCGATAGGCGGATTTGTTACCTGAGCAAACAGCTGTTTAAAATAGTTAAACAGAGGCTGATTAATCTCAGACAAAACTGCCAATGGTACATCATGTCCCATGGAAGCCGTTGCTTCTACACCATTTGTAGCCATTGGAAGAATTCCATCCTTCACATCTTCATATGTATATCCAAATACCTTATATAATCTGTCTCTCATTTCCTGTGTATGAGTAGGTATCTTCTTATTAGGAATAGTAAGATTTCTAAGATGAAGTAGATTTCCGTCAAGCCATTCGCCATATGGATTTCTTTCAGCATAATATGCTTTACATTCCTCATCAGAAATTATTCTCTTTTTTACTGTATCAACCAGTAAAATCTTACCTGGCATAAGTCTTGACTTCTCAACGATATGCTCAGGTTCTATATCAAGTACACCAACTTCTGATGATAAAATAAGTCTGTTATCATCAGTGATATAATATCTACTAGGTCTAAGACCATTTCTATCAAGTGTAGCTCCAACAATATCACCATCAGAAAACAGAATAGCTGCAGGGCCATCCCATGGCTCCATCATTGTTGCATAATAATGATAAAAATCCTTTTTACTCTCATCCATAAAATGATTGTGCTTCCATGGTTCCGGAATTGTCATCATTACAGCAAGAGGAAGATCTATTCCGTTCATATACATAAACTCAAGCGTATTATCAAGCATAGCTGAATCAGATCCGCTTGCAGCTACAACAGGGAATACCTTGTCAATATCATTTTCCATTACAGGGGAAACGATAGTCTCCTCACGGGCAAGCATTCTGTCTTTGTTACCTCTTATTGTATTGATTTCACCATTATGAGCTATAAATCTATATGGATGTGCTCTTTCCCAGCTAGGGGTTGTATTAGTTGAGAAACGTGAATGCACAAGGGCAATAGCACTTTTATATTCCTTACTCTGAAGATCCTCATAAAAGGCTCTAAGCTGTTTTACCAGGAACATTCCTTTATATACAATTGTTCTTGATGAAAGTGAATTAATATAGGTATCATCACTGCTCTGCTCAAATTCTCTTCTACAGATATAAAGTTTTCTATCAAATTCGATTCCCTTCTTTATATCAGAAGGTCTTTCTACAAAACACTGATAAATGCTTGGCATACACTTTTTGGCAACATCTCCAAGTATTTCAGGATGTGTTGGAACTTTTCTCCAACCAAGAAATTTAATACCATTTTTTCCTGCAATGACTTCAAACATTCTCATTGCAAAGGTTCTCTTTAGATCATCCTGTGGAAAAAAGAACATTCCTATTCCATAATCTCTCTCGTCTTTTAATTCAATTCCAGCTAAAGCACCAGCCTTCTTAAAAAATGAATGAGAAATCTGAAGTAAAATACCTACACCATCTCCGACCTTACCTGTTGCATCTTTGCCGGCACGATGTTCAAGTTTCTCAACAATAGAAAGAGCATCATCAAGAACTCTATAGTCAGCATGTCCATCAATATTTACTACAGCACCAATTCCACATGCATCATGTTCCATCTTGAAATATTCATCATTTCTTTTTTCATTTTGTAATACAGCCATAATTAATCTTTCCCCTTTGTAAATTTGAAACCGGATACAACAATATCTTTATAGTAATAAAAAGAGCGACAAGGGCATTTTCTGCCTGGTTAGGGCAGATGCAACACCTTTGTCGCTCATTTGTATTCTTGTATACAATTTTTGTTATTATCACGCAGAATGTATTATTTGTCAATTGATGATTTTTAATATATCTTCATTATACTTTTTCAATGCAAAATTAATATTTTCAAAAAAACGATTGACAAAATTATTGTTTTTGGATTATTATCAGTTCGAATCATCAACAATGACGTTGAGCAGTAGGTGAACAACCTGACTGCTCATTTTTCATTTAGAGGACTTTTTCTGTCCTCTAAATGAAAAACCCTATATATACATTTTGTTGGCAAAGGCGCTGATATAGACACATAAGTCATATCAGCGCCTTTTGATTTAGAAATAAGTCCGTTTAAATATGGATAATTAGGAAAGGAAAATGATATGGAAACAAAAGAAACAAAACTACCTGAACTTTTTGGAAGTATGGTTTTTAATGAAGAAACCATGAAAGAACGTCTTTCAAGTGCATCTTTTAAAACATGGAAAAAATGCGTATCAAACGGTGAGCCTCTTGATCTTGCAACAGCAAATGAAATCGCAGAGGCTATGAAGCGCTGGGCTGTTGAAAAGGGTGCAACTCACTATACGCACTGGTTCCAGCCAATGACTGGTGTTACAGCTGAAAAGCATGACAGCTTTATTTCCCCAGCTGATGGCGGAAAGATTGCAATGGAATTTTCAGGAAAAGAGCTTGTAAGAGGTGAGCCTGATGCATCTTCTTTCCCTTCAGGTGGACTTCGTGCAACATTTGAAGCCAGAGGATATACAGCATGGGATCCAACATCTTTTGCATTTATTAAAGATGGTTCACTTTGCATTCCTACCATTTTCTGTTCTTATTCAGGACAGGCTCTTGATAAAAAGACTCCTTTACTTCGTTCTATGGATGAAGTTTCAAGACAGTCTGTACGTATTCTCAGACTTTTTGGTGATACAGAAAGTAAGAGAGTTCTTGCACAGGTTGGTCCTGAACAGGAATACTTCCTTGTTGATAAAAAGCTTTACAATCAGCGTGAAGACCTTAGAATGACAGGCCGTACTCTTTTCGGAATCAAGCCTCCTCGTGGACAGGAACTTGAAGATCATTACTTCGGTCAGTTAAAACCAAGAGTTTCTGCTTATATGAAAGACCTTGATGAGGAATTATGGAAGGTTGGTGTTCTTTCCAAGACAAAGCATAATGAAGTTGCTCCTTCACAGCATGAAATGGCTCCTGTTTACTCTGGTGCAAACGCAGCTTGTGATCAGAACCAGCTTGCAATGGAGATCATGAAGAAGGTTGCTGACAAGCATGGATTTGTTTGCCTTTTACATGAAAAGCCATTTGCTGGCGTTAACGGTTCAGGTAAGCATGATAACTGGTCACTTTCTACAGATACAGGTGTAAACCTCTTCAAGCCAGGTTCAACACCAGGTGAAAATGCACAGTTCCTTCTTTTCCTTGCTGCATTTATCAAAGGTGTAGATGAATATCAGGAAACACTCAGATGTACTGTTGCTTCTGCTGGAAACGACCACAGACTTGGTGCTCAGGAAGCTCCACCAGCTATCATCTCCATTTTCCTTGGAGATGAACTTGACGCTGTTGTACAGGGTATCATTAATGGAACATCATTTAAGGGATCAGGAAAGCGTTCAATCGAAATCGGAATCGATGTACTTCCTTCTATTCCTCAGGACAATACAGATAGAAACCGTACATCACCAATGGCATTTACAGGAAACAAATTCGAGTTCCGTATGCTTGGTTCAAACCAGTCAATTTCTGGTCCAAACATTGCACTTAATACGATTATGGCAGAAGAACTTAAGGGCTTTGCAGATCAGCTTGAAAAGAGTTCAGACTTCCAGGCAGACCTTGCAGCACTTATAAAAAAGACATTTACAGATCATCAGAGAATCATCTTCAACGGAAATGGTTATGATGAGTCATGGGTTGCTGAAGCTGAAAAGCGCGGACTTGCAAATCTCACATCTACAGCAGATGCTATGCCTGAATACATTTCTAAGAAGAATATCGATCTTTACGTTAATAACGGCGTATACACAGAGGAAGAGGTTCGTGCAAGAGGTGCTATTCACGTAGAGACTTACAACAACACAATCGAAATTGAAGCACGTACAATGATAGATATGATTCATCGTCAGATTCTTCCTGCTGCATCAGCTTACACAGCAGAGCTTTGTACAAGAGCTGCTTCATTAAAGGATGCCGGTGTAGTTGTAGAATATGAGAAGAACACAGCTAAATCAACTGCTACTCTTACAGATACACTTGCTGATGCATGTGCAAAGCTTGAAGCAGATTTTGCAAAGGTTCCAGAAGATCCTGATAAGGCAATGCGTTATCTTCACGATACAATTATCACTGATATGAATGAAGCAAGAGCAGCTTCTGATGCACTTGAAGCAGTAATTGACCAGAAGTATTGGCCATTCCCTGTATATTCAGATTTACTTTTCTCTGAATAATTCAGTAAAATATACTGCGCTATAAAGCGTAAATATAAAAATGGGAGCATACATTTGCTCCCATTTATTTTTATCATAAACTGCATGACCACTTATTTAATTATCATCCTCTTCAGTATCGTCGTCTTCATCTTCAAAATTAAAATCTACAAAAGGATTAAAGTCATCTGCAAGTGCTTTCGGAACTATCTCCTTAAATCCATCTATAAGCTCTTTGACATCTTCAATACTCCTGGAACCATATGACAGACCCAGCACAAGATCTATATTATTATCTATTGTAGTAAGGGTTGTTGCAATTACTCCTTCAACAATATTGTACAAATCCTCACCTTCTATATCAATCGGAAGAGAAATCGGATATTTATATATAATACAATTATGATCATCACTTATGGAAAAAGCACCTAAAGGCAAATAAAAATTTAGATATGATAAGCCCTCATACAAAACAGGAAGCTTGCTTTCATCTACATCCTCTGTCAAAGTAATGACTGCTGTAAAAAACTGTACATCATCCTCTTCAGACAAAACAGGAGTAAAATAAAACTCACCTACAGCATCTTCATCATTTATACCAAGTTCTTCAAAATAAGCTGTAAGAATACCATCGTCTATTCCGGTCTCATCCTTGTCCCTATATATAGCTGGAATATATTGTTCTGCCATTTCATTATTTAACCTGTCAAATAATTCTTTACGCTGTTCTTTTATTTTGTCTTTGTCCATTTTACGCCTCCGGTATATCCTCCATATATAGTATCTACAATAATTTATACGAATCAGTTACTAAAAAAGTATATTTTTATGAAACGAAGCAACAAAAAGTCATATTTAAAAAATACACAAAGTAAATTATTAAATATTTAATATTGTATTTATCTATTTTTTAGGTAAAAAAAGTATACTAAAAAGTATAGAACAAATCTATTTATTCAATATTTAATATTGCTTATAAGCAGAAAGGAAAAAATATGAATAAGCTATTTAAACATTTAAGTCTTTGGCTTTGTGTTATCTTAACATTTGGACTTCTTACTGGTCTTAACGTTTCTGCTGCAGACACCGAGTCTATTAGTGTAACAGAATCGGTTCTTACAATCAGTCAGGGAGACTATTACCGGATAGGTATGTCTGCAACAAATTATGTAAGCTATTTTATAGTTGGAAGTACAAGCTCACAGACAAAAGTATCTGTTCCAACAACAGAAAATGGTGGTGATGTTATAGTTTATGTAGGTGAAGATGAAACAGCAAACACTTTCCATGTTTACATATATCTTGATGGCACAAGTATATACGCCGATGTAGAAGTAAATGTTCAGAAAACATACAGCAAGACAACCGCTGTAGATCCTACAGCTTCAACATCTTTAAGTGTAAATACAACAACTTTAACTCTTACTAATGAGAAAAAAGTTGGACTGTTTACAAAATCAGACAACACAGCAGTTGCACAGTTTTCAGTATCTAATTCAAACGGTTCACTTATGCAGCTCACTCTTGGTCAGGTTGTAATTGCAAACGGTGGATATTACATAACAGTTGATACCCCTACAGCAGGCACTGTAAACATATCAGAAACAGATAAATATGCACTTCAGTCTATAGGCATACTTGGATTATACTTAAATGGAACTTATGTAAACTGGCCTTGATAACTGCTATTGGCCTCAATTATTTCTATATAAAAATATAAAGCCGAATTTCGAGTGATGAACTGAAATTCGGCTTTTTTATTATCCTACATGACGCTCAAATTTATTAAATCCAAGAATCTTCTCAATCTCTTCCATTTTATCATCTGGAATATCAACATCTACCGCAGCAACATTACTTTCAAGCTGTGATGCTTTGCTTGCACCATTTATTACACAGCTTATCATAGGCTTTTTCAATATCCACGCAAGTGCAAGGCATGGCATAGTTGTTCCAAGCTCATCAGCAATAGCAGATAACCTCTCAACTTTATCAAGATTTTCATCTGTAAGAAGTGCATTTACCTGATGATCTGCCTGGGTTATAGCACGAGAACCCTCCGGAAAAGCCTGTCCTTTCTTATATTTACCAGTAAGAAGTCCCTGTGCAAGAGGAGAAAATGGTGTAATGCCAATTCCATACTTCTGACATACATCTACAATTTCATGCTCAATATATCTGTCCACCATATTATATTGAGGCTGAATAACTGTAAGCGGATGAAGGCCATACTTCTCAATTATTCTCTCTGCTTCTACAAGACGGGCAGCACTCCACTCCTCACTGACTCCATAATAAAGAATTTTGCCCTGATCAACTAAAGCTGACAGAGTTCTAAGTGTTTCTTCCATTGGTGTTGTAGTATCAAATCTATGACAATAGTATAAATCTATATAATCAAGGCCTGTATTTTTAAGTGTTCTGTCTATATTTTCTGTAATATGTTTTCTTGATAATCCCCAGTCATTTACTCCTCTGCCTGTAGGAAAAAACACCTTACTTGATATAACATATTCATGTCTCTCATGTTTTCTAAGAATTTCTCCAAGAAAAATTTCTGCCGCACCACCACTATATGCATCTGCGCAGTCAAAAAAGTTAATTCCTTTTTCAAATGCAAGATCAACTATTTCCTCCGCAGTTTTCTTTGCACCAGAATCTGATAAATCAGTCATCCAACTACCAAGAGCAATTTCACTTACTTTGATTCCTGAATTTCCAACGTTTCTGTACTTCATTTTTTCCTCCTGAATTTTGCTTATTCATCATTATTCTATTTTATAAAACTACAAATTGTCTGTTTATATAGTTACCTATAATTTTTTATTATCATTTCATAATATGTATTTACATGATATGATATCATATCTAATAATGCCCCAAAAGGCTAATACAAATTTATTTTGAGGTAAAAAATGAACAATTCAAATGTGAATATAGACAATAAAAATTTTTATAAAAGACTCTTTACAATAGCTCTTCCAATTGCATTTCAAAGCCTTATGCTTGCTTCCGTTGCCGCAGCAGATGCTCTTATGCTTGGTCAGATTGCCCAGAACGAAATGACTGCCGTATCACTTGCTACACAGATTCAATTCGTCCAAAATATGTTTCTGGCTGCTATTATAGGTGCAGGCGGAATACTTGGAGCACAATATTATGGAAAAAATGATATTCCAATGCTTAGAAAACTATTTAATATCTCACTGTTTTTCAGTGTGCTTATTTCAGTTCTGTTTTTTCTTGCATGTGAATGCACTCCTGAAATACTCATGCACATATTTACTCATGACGAAGAGCTTATCGTCATAGGAAGCAGATACCTAAGAATTGCAGGATGGTCATACCTTCTTACCGGAATATCTCAGTGCTATCTGAATATTATGAAGATAACAAGTCATGTAGTGGTTGTTGCCTGTATAAGTTCTACAGCAGTTATTTCAAACATAGTTCTTAATGGATTATTTATATTTGGACTTATGGGATTACCAGAAATGAAATCATCCGGTGCTGCACTTGCTACAACAATTTCAAGAGTAATTGAATTACTCCTATGCATATTTATTTCTTTAGGAAAGGATTATATTCGACCTGCCTTCACCAAATTCTTTAACTGGAACAGACTTCTTTTTAAAGATTTTGTAAGACAATGCCTCCCCCTTCTTGGTGGATCCTTATTATGGGGAATAGGCTTCACCTCATATACTGCAATAATGGGACATATGGGTTCTGATGCCGCCGCTGCAAATTCTGTTGCTGCTGTAATAAGAGACCTAATTTGCTGTGCATGTAATGGTATTGGAAATGCAGCTGCAATTATTGTAGGTTATGAACTTGGTGCCGGTAATCTGGAATTGGGAAAAGCCTATGGCATTAAACTAAAAAATATATCCTGGGTTATAGGTTTTGCTTCAACAGCCCTTGTACTTGCACTTACTCCTTTTGTTTTAAATATGATAGTACTTACTGACGAAGCCAGAAGTTATCTTACAGGAATGATGATAATCATGTCGATTTATATGATAGGCAGATGCGTAAATACAGTAACAATTAACGGAGTTCTTGATGGAGGCGGAGATACTATATTTGATATGTATTCACTAGCTGTATGCATGTGGGGAATAGCTATCCCACTTGCCCTTCTTGGAGCCTTTGTCTTTCACTGGCATGTACTCGCTGTCTATGCATGCACCTGTCTTGATGAAGTCGGAAAAATTCCATGGGTAATGATCAGACTTCGCAAATATAAATGGGTTCAAAATCTTACAAGATAATTTTAAATTTTTTTCAAAAAATTAGCCCTAAAAATAATATTCTCGTATAAATAAATAGAGTGACAATTAGAAATACCAAAAGGAGAAAAAATAATGATGAATAATAATCCTATAGAACTTTCAGGTGAAGAATTAGAACAGATTAACGGCGGCGTTACAAGAAGAAGAAAATCAACAGCCAAAGATATTGAGATGATCTGCAATAAGTGTTTTTGGGAGCCTGGTAAAAATGATATTAAATGTACTCTTGGTTCTAAATGCCCAAAATGCCATGAAGGAAAAATGATTGCTGCAAAAGGTTAACCCTCGACCTTATTGCATATTATAACAGAATCCTCATTCATAATATTTAAATAGACTGTCACATTAACATTATCTTTGCTCTCTAAAAAAATATTTTTATAGAGAAAATGATATATGCTAATGTGACAGTCTTATTATTTTGCCATCATGACAGTCGTATCAGAAATTCTCATAGTTGATTGTCTATGTGATACAAGAACAACTGTCTTATTTTTTGACTCTTCCTTCAGTGATTTTAATATTACTGCTTCATTTAAGCTATCAAGATTACTTGTTGGTTCATCCAAAAGGATAAATGGTGCCCCATGTAAAAAGGCTCTTGCAAGACCTATTCTTTGCTTTTCTCCTCCAGATAATGTATCTCCAAGTTCCCCAACCTGCGTATTATAACCATCAGGTAGCGTCATTATAAAATCATGAATAGAAGCTTTCTTGCAGGCTTCTACAATTTCCTCATCAGTTGCATCTAGCTTTGCAAGCCTGATGTTCTCTTTAATAGTATCTTTAAAAAGCTGTGTATCCTGATTCATATAACTTTCCATGTTTCTTAAATTAGTAGTATTTATGTCTTTTACATCTACATTTGAAATAGTTATTGCTCCACTATCCACTTCCCAGAATCTCATAAGCAATTTTAGGAGTGTTGATTTACCACAGCCACTCTTTCCAAGAATTCCAATGATTTTATTCTTATTAATTTCTATAGAAAAATCATCAAGTATTTTTTCATCTGTATATGAAAACGAAACATGTTCTGCCCTGGCATTGTCAAAATCGATATTTTCCTTACCACTTATATCTTCTGTTTCAGGCTCCTCCTCCAGTATATCCAGGATTCTTGCGCCAGATGCAATCGTTCCCTGCAGAGTAGTTCCAAGTGATGATAATGCACTAACAGGACCATAGGAAGACATTAAAGCAATTATTGATATAATCATTCCATCAAATCCCAATTCACCATTTCTGAACAAAGTCAGAGAAGCAACAACCATTATTATATCAAATACAAGGATAAACGAATTTGCTATGGCAAAATTATATCCCGTCAAAATATTTAATCTTCCCTGCTTTATAGATAAATCATCCGTCATGGCATTTAATGAATCAAGTCTCTCTTTTCCATTATCATACTGTAATGTAGTATCTATTCCCCGGATATTTTCAAAAACAAATCCTGACATATTTCCTGACATTTTTCTAATCTCATCACCTGTGGTTCCGCTGATTTTAGAAATAATGAGCGGTATTATTATTCCAACTCCTATATATGCCATCAGTGCTACAAGACCTAACAGTATATGAAAGCTGCCAATATATATACACATTATAGATTCCGAAAGCACCGCTATGCATATAGGTGAAATTGTATGTGCATAAAAAACCTCAAGAAGCTCTACATCTGAAGTAATAAGTGCTATCAAATCCCCCTTATCCCTTCCTTCTAATTTTGCAGGACACAATTTTCTTAAAGCTTTAAAAACATTATCTCTTACCACTGCAAGAAGTGTAAATGCAATATAATGATTAGTCCTTTGTTCTATATATCTAAGCACTGATCTTGCTAATGCAAAAAATATCAGGCAAATAAAAATCATGCCCAGTGAAATAGAAAGGTCATATCCCAGGCCTGTGAGGATAGCATATGCTCCAAACACGGGAATAAATTCAACAGCCAGAAATGCTAATGTTCCACAAATAACTGCAAGAAGCATATAACCCAAAAGTGGTTTTACCATTCCAAGCATTTTTAAAAGAATTATGGCTTTCGATTGTTTTTTCATAATAATTACATTACCTCCTTGCCATAATTTTCCAGCTCTTGCTGGGTATTCCACAATTTATGATAAATCTTACATTTTTCTAAAAGATCACTATGTTTTCCCCGATCAACTATCTTTCCCTTATCCATAACATATATATTATCTGCATTAACTGTATTCATCAGCCTGTGAGATATGAAAAGTACAGTCTTTTTAGATTTCATCTCAAGTATATGATTAAGGATTATTTCTTCGCTATCTACATCTATGTTACTGGTTGCCTCATCAAAAATATACATATCAGAATCATGAAGAAGCGCCCTAGCAAGAGCAAGTCTTTGCTTTTGACCGCCAGAAATATTAGCAGCATTTTCTAACAATTCTGTTTCCAGCCCCTTTTCATTTCTAAAGAATTCATCCAGATTAGCTGATTTTAAAGCTGTCCATAACTCCTCATCCGTCGCAGCTTTTTTTCCTAATAAAAGGTTATCTCTGACACTTCCTTTAAAGAAAAAACTGTTATGTGATACATATGTTATTTCTTTTAACAAAGCCTTTTCATTTATCTCTTTTAGCTCTTTCCCATTAATAAATATATGTCCTTTATTATATGTATTTTTTCCAATCAGTAGTGATGCAACTGTAGATTTTCCACATCCACTTTCTCCTACTATGCCTACAAAGCTATTACGTGGAATGACAATATCTATTCCATGAATAACTTCTCTATCTTCTTCATACTCAAAACTTAAGTTTTCTATCCGAATATCTTTTATTTCATTTATATCCAAAGTCTTGTCCAAATCGTCTTCAGAATTTAGAAATTTAAAGATTTTATCGCTTGCAGCCATACCATTCATTGCAACATGAAAATAACTCCCAAGCCTTCTCATTGGTAAAAAGAATTCTGCTGATAAAAGAATCATAAAAATACATGCTGCAAGACTTACACTTCCATTAACAAAACTATTTGTCGCAATAATAATACCTATTGCAGCGCCGCTATAAGTAAAAAAATCCATAATAATAATAGAATTAAGCTGCATAGTAAGGACTTTCATTGTAACAAATCTGAAGTTTTCTGACTCTTTATTCATCTCCTGGTTTTTGAATTCATCTGCCTGATATGTCTTTAATGTCGTCATGCCCTGAAGATTTTCAAGAAAAGTACTTCCAAGCTCAGTGTACTGTCCCCAATACTTAGCAAGAAGCTTTTTGGCAAATTTTTGAACCATCATAATAGTTCCTGGAATAAGTGGAACACAAATTAGAAGAATAGCTGCTGCAAACCAGCTTCCGCCAAACCCAAAAAGAAAGAACAAAGTTAACGGAGCGATAAAAGCATAAAAAAATTGTGGAACATACTGTCCAAAATAGCTTTCAAGCTGATCAACACCTTCAACTGATTCCTGAACGAGTTCTGAGGTTGATACCTTTTCTCTATAATTTACCCCAAGCCGTAAAAGTTTTTCATAAATAAGCTGTCTCAGCTTTTTCTTGACTGTTTTAGATGCCAGATAACTCATTCTTGTCACACATCTGGTTGTTATAAATCTTAATATAACCGTACACAAAATTATAAAAACGGGAAAAATCAGATCCGATACATCTTTTTCCTTATAATAAAAATCCTGTATATTATCAGCAACGATCCATATCATAACTGCATTAAGAATAAGCTCCAGCCACTGAAATACTATATTTCCTATAATATACTTTTTACTTTCAGGACATAATTTCATCAAACGTTTATCAAACATAATTTAACCTCTTTTATTAAACAATAAATTAATTATATCATTATATTCAACAATTCATATAAGAAAGCAAGTTCCTATGATAAAAAAAGAATGCCCCTAAAGGCATTCCATCTAATATCATTCTGACTTAAAGTAATATTTCAATCCAGTGAAGAATAGAATATATTCTTGTACCCGGCATTTTTCGCATATCCTGCTGCTATACAACTCTTTATACCTTTATTGCAAACAAATAAAAGCGGTTCATATTTATCGTTCCCGAGAATATGCGGATTTATTTTTATTATATCAAGAGGAATATGCTCTATATTCCCATCTGAAATATGCTCTATTTTTCCAAGTGAATTTTGCTCCATATTTTCAAGAGAAGTTTCAGTTGAATTACCGGCAGAGATATTCTCTAAATCCCCTGCACCGGATGCATCATGGCTCTCAAAATCTCTGACGTCAATTATTCTCTTCCCTTCATAATTAGTTTTGTAACCCTAGATTATATATTACTTCATTAAAATGAAATGGTACATAAAAAGACACTAATCAAAGAAATAATTGTGTAGACAAAGATGAATCCCCTGCCATTACTGACAGGGGATCCAAACCGAGAGAATTTTTTTATGATGAAGTTTTTTTATGAAGGCTTTCTTGTTAAGAAAAGGTCCTCATTGTAAAAACCTTTCATAACCCATTACTTGAAAACAACCTTTGCAGAGCTGTTTGCTCTCTTAACTGCCTTAACGATCTGCTTACCAACCTTAGAGTTCTTCTTAACATTCTTAACTACAACTTTGTTAAGATTCTTTGAACCCTTGAATGCATTCTTGTGAACGCTCTTTAAGTTAGTTCCGTCAATGACAACCTTCTTAATCTTCTTGCCTGAGAAAGCTTTCTTCCCAATAGATGTTACTGTGAAGTCTTCTCCTGCTACCTTTACTGTTGCAGGAACTGTGAGCTTCTTCTGATTATTTGAAGAAACAATTGCAACTGTCTTAGCTGCTGTGC
>JAILEJ010000063.1 GCA_024688095.1 Butyrivibrio sp. | reverse complement strand
GCAGCCATACTTTTTTATTCCTTTCCTATATAAGAACTGTTAACTGGTAATTATCATTGCCTTTAAATATAAGCATTGTTTGTAATGATTAGTATCTTTATATTTCTGATATCTAAGTGATTAATAAAAAAAGGCAAAAGCACTAAAAAGCGCCTTTGCCTTTAATTAATCATACTATAAATTACTTATATGGTGCAAGTGATACATGTTACTGAGTTTTAAATTTCAAATTAGATCATTTTGAAATCTGGACAGGTGCTCATATGGAAGAATCAGTCGGCCTCTGTATAGTCCGCATCCGTCATTGATAAGATTGTTGTCAGCTGCTCCAAACATATTTACATTGACTTTGCTTAGGTCAAGCTCCTGTAGCTTCATACCTCTTTCATAGGCATCATCAAAAAAAACATTATCACCATAAGGTATTTCATCTCGCCTTGCTCTTTCGCTTTCCTGCAATTTCTCATAGCCAAGATGATTTGCAGGACCTATCTCTGCGTTGTCATCCATTTCCTTTGTACGGATCTGCACTTCAATGTTACTTTGAGATGTGATGTCAAAAAAAGAAATGTGCAAAGATTTGTATCCAAATGATTTGGGATTTTCAATGTAATCGCGATAATATTTTCTGTTTTTCACATCTATAGTCCGGCTTAGAGTATCAATCCCTGAAACCTCAGGAATAAAGCCTCTCTCTTTAAGAAATTCCGGCAAAACATTTGCAATTTCATAAAGGTATCCCATTTCCCTTTCATTTCTGTCTTCACCTGGCTTTAAGTGACACTGAGGAAGTGAAATGATGATTCTGTATGCTATAAGATCTTTGATTCTATCTATCTGTTCTTTAATATCCGCTTCCGATGGATATGTTCCATTTTTACGATGATAGTCATAGATATATTCAACAATATTTCCGTTAATTTTTTCTTCAAAACGGATAAGTGACTTAATTCTTCCTTTAAAAGTAAATGCAAGAAAAGGATACTTGTCTGCCAGATATTTATAGAATTCTCTAAGCTTTTGTGACTGGACCGTAAGAAAATCGTTATGTTCCAAAAGGTCAATCATGTGAAAAAGACAGTTACTGTGTGCCAAATCTATTTCATTGCCATTTTCAGTTGCATTTTTCTTTAGATCCTGTGAGTAACAGTGCAATATCTTTACAACTGTATCCCCATTATATAAATAGTCATTAAGTGAAATCATCCTGCATTCCCCAATAAAAAGTACGTATTAAATCACCATTCTTCTAATGTCTTTTTATAATCTATCGTTTTACCTACTTTCACATATACATATATGAGACATATAACTTCAACTGCAAGCTGGAAAAGATAAATATAAGTTGTTCCTACATCTCCTGTTGTGTATGAAGTAGAGTCATCGACAGTCTTAAACTGAACGATATGATTTATGCAATCAGGAATGAAATCATTTAGTCCGTGAACAATAGCAAGGCCAAATAAATTTCTTGTCTTCCAATACAAAATCATATATGTGCCACCGGATATTAGTAGATTGGTAATTTTTAGAACAAATTGTAATGTTTGCTGAACATTAGAAAAATCAACCCATACAACATGAAGATAACCAAATAAAAGGCCTGAAATTATAGCTGTCAGCAAAAATGGATGTTTTGTCTTTTTCAAAAGTGGCAGCAATGCATCACATGCGCATGCTCTAAAGCATCCTTCTTCGTAAAAACCAACCATCAGCATATTTGCTGCTGTAAGAAGAAGTGTTACAGGCCAGTTTGGAATAATAGTATATTCATCAATAAACAGGTTTAGAATTCCCAAAATTCCAAAAAATATTGAAAATATTAATGTTGGAAATAGCATCTTAACTGTATATCCGGTTTGATTATTCATATAAGAGAATGTCTTTTTCCCGGAAATAAGATACAAAAAAATAAAAGTTACTATAGTGATAACCAGAAATTCAATAAATAGTCCTAAATCATCTTCTACAAGGATTTTTGAACCCAGTATCATTAATAGTATTAGTGAGCCGGCACTAGCAAGCCAAATTAGAACATTGATCCATTTGAGTTTTTCATTCTTTATCATATTAAATTGTCCCCCTCTTTTCCTTAAACAATTTAATATAAAAACTCCTATAAATCAAGTCCTTCTGAAATCAAATGCCGCATTGATTTGGTTTACTATTAAACTAAATACCGTACAAACCAAGTCCATTCTCATATTCGCTTAATTCAGATATTTTTTCAAAACTCTGTCGAGTTCTTTTGGCTCGATTGGTTTTGCAAGATAATCATCAAAGCCAAGCTCTTTGTATGATTCAGCTACTCCGCTTATGGCATTAGCAGTAAGAGCAATGATAGGTGTCTCTTTTCCGCCCTCTATTGCCCTTATTTTGTTCATAGCTTCTACACCGTCCATTACGGGCATCATATGGTCCATAAAGATTATGTCGAAGGGTTTTAGCTTTTCAAAACATCTTACCGCTGCAATTCCGCTTTCAAGACTTGCAGGATTTATTTCATATGGTTTAAAAAGACCTTCAACCACACGCAGATTCATGGAATTATCATCAACTACCATGACTTTTGCATCCTTTGAGGTAAAAGATGGCTTGAAATAATCTTCGCTAATCATATCGGAAAGCTTTAGTTTATCAAGTGGTCCTATGGCCTGCCAATCCTCTACTTTATTAACAAAACTGAAGCTGAAGGTTGTACCTTTTCCGTAAACGCTTTCAGCCTGAATACTTCCATTCATAAGATCAAGAAGCCTTTGTGTTATGGCAAGCCCAAGGCCTGTTCCCTCAACAGCACGGTTTCTCTTGGTATCAATCTGAGTAAAACTTTCAAAAATACGCTTTAAATCATTTTCTTTAATGCCGATTCCTGTATCAGTTACCTTACCACTTATAATGCAGGTACCATCTGACTGTTTCTTGTAGTCAAGTGTCAGAGTAATGGTTCCTTCGTGAGTAAATTTAACTGCATTATTCAGAAGGTTGATAAAAATCTGTTTAATTCTGACTGCATCGCCTATAAGTCTGGCCGGCATATCAGGATTTACATCGAATATAAGATCTACCGGTTTATCTTCCA
>JAILEJ010000046.1 GCA_024688095.1 Butyrivibrio sp. | reverse complement strand
TGGCGCAGCAAATGTGTTCCTTTTCCAAATTATCCTTTGTAACTTGAATATACTCCATTAGATCAACCTCCAACTCTTGTTATAGTAACATGACCTCTTGCCTTTTTTCCTTCAACAGTCAATGTGTATATACCTTCCTGCGCAATTCCTACCTGAAATGCTGTGGATTCAAGATTACTCCCACGATAGATAGGTTCATCCTCTCCCACTTCACCGGTTGGAATAAATCCAACACTAGCCAGTATTCTCTTTGATGGCAGATTGTCCGGATCAGTTTCTGCCTCGACTCGTGATACTTTGTTCTGAGATAAGGTCCATTCAGTTAAAGCCCTTACTGCCTCAGTCATATATCCATTCCCGCAGTAGCCTTCCTTAAGGCCATAACCTATTTCTACCATTCCGTCATCTGTGATTCCTTTAAAGCAAAGGTCTCCCACGATAGTTTTTGGCTGTTCCTTAAGTTCCATGTTCCAGGTTGCAAACCATACTCTGTCTTTCGGGTTATCAAGGCAGCCTTGAAGCATCTCGGAATATGCCTTTTTCATCTCCGGATCTTTCTCGTCATCTATAACTTTCTGCATTTCCTCATCTGATATCGGATACAGGAGTAGCCTTTTTGTCTCTATTTTTATCATGTATCCCCTTACTCGCCATCCTTCCAAAAATGTAAAATCATTAAGCTTCGAGGTTCTTACTCTGCATATGTCCAGTAATTATAGTATAGCTGCTTGCATTGACGGTAATTACACATCCATCCATATGCACATACCAGTTCTTACCTTGTCTTTCTATTCTCGACTTTGGATCAAGGATTTTTTCTTTGCACCATGCTACAACATCTATATCACCAAGGCCGAGATTTCTCCTAATTCTACAGACTCCCATTTCTGTTGTATGAACCCTGTCAATATTATCAATTAACTTCTGTCCCATATGAATCCTTCTTCCAGAAAAATGAGTAATGATGCTTCTTTCTGAAGCCAAGTCTCTCATAAAATTCCATGTCCGAAATAACGTATGCTCTACTTGCCCCAAGATTTTTGGCTCTACCCAACGCCTCGAACAACAAGGCTTTTGCAACACCTTTTCCTCTGTATGAGGGAATTGTACAGACAGGCTCAACATAAACATAATCAGTTCCAGCCATATACCAGAGAAGGCAATATGCTACCATTTCTCCCTTTTCATTTACCGCAGCAACGCCTAAATCTTTGTTAAAATGCTTCCTGACCATTGGAATGATTTCTTCTTCACGCTCAAATTCGGCCTTATCTTCGCCATGATCAAATCCCTGCCAGAAGAGCCACTGCAGTTCATAGGCATTTTCCAGTGGATCCGGGCAAAAGAACTTGAGACCGTCTGGAAGCCTTGCTTCAAGCGAATCGTCAAGACTTCTCTCCATGACGGTCTCATCCTGATCAGAAATTTTAAATCCCAATTCTTTAACTGCCTTTATCTCAAGTAAGTTTTCATCACAGATCGCAAGTCCGAAACCGAAATCATCTTTAAGCTCTTTGCAGGCATATTCCACAACTCTCGGATATAAATCTTTGTACTCCGGGAGAACTCCACAAAAGCCCTCGCCAAAGTACATATCGTAAATCGCAGCACCAATGATTTTGTCATCAACTGTCCAAAGGCCAATGGAATTTTTTAGGCTCTTATCAAATTCGGGATGATCGATCATCCATTCCAGCCTTGCCCAGTTCCAGTTGATATGACTGTCATCGTTCTCATTTAAAGCAATGAGAAAATCACACAATGCCTCATAGTCACTGTCAGTATAATTCTTAAAATCTATATCAGCTCTCATAATCAATATCATCCTCATAGTTTACTCAAAAATCTGCCCGGGAAGCTTAAGCTTTTCCTTTGGCGGAAAATTCTTATCAAACTCTTCCACATCAGGATCTTCAACATAGTAACCCTTTGGAGTCTGATACACACCTGTGATCCCATCAAGATATCCAGGAATCAGCTCCTTGCACAGGAAGAATGAAGAGTCAGCATCTTCCGGGAGGTCATGGTATCTGATTCCGAACCTGCTGGCATAGTCAAAGCCGCTGTGTCCATAGAATCCAATATTTCCTTCAAAAAGCACTGCCCCAAAGCCCATTTCTGTGGCCTTTTCAAGAGAGTAGTCCAGGATTGCCTTACCATAGCCCTTTCTCTTAAGTTCAGGAATGATGCCGATAGGTCCCATAGTAAGGACATCGATAGTCCTGCCATCATCCGCCTCAATAATAGTCTTCATGAATATATTCTGCCCTATAAGTTTCCCATTCTTTTCCATGACAAAATCAAGCTCTTTTACAAAAGCAGAATCATCCCTAAGGACATGAATAACATAATGTTCACTGCATCCTGGGCGATAAACATTCCAGAAGGATTCCCTTACAAGGTTTTCAACTTCTCTGTATTCTTCTTTTTTCTCAGGTCGTATTGTATAATCATTTGAATTCATCTCTAAAAATCTCCTCATATAATTCATGTCTTTTCTCGTTTAAGTAGCAATAATCCTTTTATGGTCATCAGAATAAAAGCTACAGATGTAGCATACGCTGCCCTAGTAATAGCAAGGACAAGCACAGTGACTATGCTGATTCCCATGGATAAAATAATCATTACCCTTTTGGTTTTTTCAAACTTAAAGTGGTTAATGACTGCTATCACAGTTCCTGCTGCCACGAGGGATGCAAACAATACCCAATATATCAGCCTTATGGTAGACGAAACATCACTGTATTCAATTAGGCTGACTGCGTAAACCATACCCCCTACCGGGTGCGGAAAAAGCGGAAGGAATATCAGTCCGCACGCCAATAGGTCATTAAGCCCAATAAGGTAATCCAGGACTTTGTGAAGGTTTGCCCTATTCTCTTTTTCAGCAATGGTTACCAGCTTTTCACTGGAAAAGAGCTCATCTATTGATACAGAAAAGAACTTTGATATCTCTTTTAACGAATCAATACTGGGGTATCCTCTCCCTGACTCCCATTTTGAGATCGCTGTCCTTGAAACAAACAAAGCTTCTGCCAGCTCCTCCTGGGTCATTCCTTTGCTACTTCTCAGTTCCAATAGTTTTTCACCAAACTCCATAGCTGCAATCTCCTCTTAAGCCTCTTTGCTGCATAATAGAACGCATCCCTTATACAGATAATATAAGCCGATGCTTAAAAGAACCGAGCCCACGATATCAGTAAACCAGTGAACTCCTGAAATAAGTCTTCCTGTCACCATGAATAGTGAAAACAATACCGCGAAAACTGTGACCAGCTTCTTCATCAGCCCATCACCAAGCCTTCGAGCAGCCTGTTCCACCAGTGTCGGCATTACACTTAATACCAACAGCGTTGTAGAAGATGGATACGATGCCTCCATGACTCCTTCTATAGGTATAGGTCTGTAGTTGATTGGTATCATCTCAAATATAAGGTAAGCCATGATGACAATAATGTAGTAGATTCCGAGAATGATGATATCCTTATCCACCTTAAAAAGGCTCTTTCTCTTAAGCAACTGTATAAAGCCAACGCCTCCAAATATCATACAGATAAATATCGGTACCAGCCCAAGCCAGTCTGTGATGGTATACAGTGTCATGTTGGCTCCAGTCAACGCATGAAATCCGGTATTGAATGTTGCAAATCCAATATTTGTTCCATTTTGACCGACAGGTCTAACATCAATTGTCATAACAAGCATAGTTAATAATGCAAACAATGCTATAAAAGTGACTCCTGTTAAAAAGCAAGTTTTTCTGTTTCTCATTTTTTCTAATTCCTTTCCTTTGAAAAATTTCCTTCCGGCTGATTTCAAAGTATCAAAAGATATGAAAAAACAGAAAGAATCCCGCCGTCACATGGACGATACGTTTCGTGTCATCCACATGAATACTGGATTTGTGCGATGTCACGAATCAGCAG
>JAILEJ010000001.1 GCA_024688095.1 Butyrivibrio sp. | reverse complement strand
TTTATAATTTTATAAAATAATCGTAATAAATGTTGTTTTTTTGTGCATATCAACCATATTGCCAAACAACAAAGGAAAGAGGAAATTATGTCTAATCTTATTTATGACAAAAAAACTGTAGAGGATGCAATAGATAAAATTGTAAAGCGTACCATGCGAATGGATATGACCTGGGACTGGCCTTGTGGTGTTGGTTATTATGGTATATGCCAGGCTTTTGAAGCTACAGGTAATGAAGAATATTTACAGCTCGTAAAAGACAGAGTTGATGAATATATTGAGCTTGGTCTTCCAAACTGGACAGTAAATACATGTGCTATGGGACACACAATGCTTACTCTTTATGAGCATACAAAGGATGAAAAATATCTTGATATTGCAAAGAGTAAAATTGATTATCTCGAAAATGAAGCTCTTAGATTTGGAGATAATGTACTTCAACATACAGTATCCGTTAATAATGATTTCCCTGAGCAGTGTTGGGCAGATACATTATTCATGGCTGCTTTCTTCTTATTAAGAGCAGGTGTAATGCTGAATGATCAGAAACTTATTGATGATGCTCTAAATCAGTATTATTGGCACTTCAAATATTTACAGGATCCTGATTCAGGGCTCTTCTATCACGGATATAACAACATAACAAAGGATCATATGTCTGGTTTTTACTGGGGTAGAGCTAATGCATGGGCAGCTTATACAATGTCCATGGTTGGTCACATTTTACCAGAGGCATATCTTTATCCTAAATTTATCGATATAGTAGGTTCTCTAAATGAGCAGCTTTCTTCTATTAAATTACTTCAGACAGAGAATGGTTTATGGCGCACTATTCTTGATGATGAAGATTCATATGAAGAAATCTCTGCATCTTGTGGTATCGCTGCAGCAATGATAAACAAAGGCAATCCACTTCATATTAAATATATTAACAAAGCAACTAAAGGAATCCTTGAAAATATTTCTGAAGACGGACGTGTTCTTAATGTTTCCGGTGGCACTGCTGTTATGAAAGATAGAGAGGGATATAGAGGAATATCAAGAGACTGGATACAAGGTTGGGGTCAAGGTCTTGCTCTTGCTTATTTAGGAGGACTATTAAGCTACGATAAAGTAAGAAATGATGGAGCACTTTAATTAGGGGGATTATATCATGCAAAGCATATGTCACACTAAGGGCGGCTTTACCCTGCCGGGAGAATCAGGGTTTGAGAAGCTCACTCTTGAACTTGCAGAAAAATGGGGGGCAGATGTTATCAGAGATAGTGACGGAACGGTCCTCTCTGATGAAATTTTAAACGCAGGTTACGGTATTTATTCAACAATTTGTATAATCAGAGATCATAATGAATGGGCAAAAAAGAATTCTGATAAATTACAACAGACTTTTCTTATGACAAATCCAAAGGTTGCATCTGATACAATTATCACTTTTCATTTATTAGATGATTTTTTTGAAGAGCAGTTTCAGATCAACGATTCTACAGAATCTATAAAATATTGGCAGGTAATGGACAGAACTACAGGCCGCGAGGTAAATAAAAGTCTTTGGACCTATGAGGAAGAAGCTGGAAATGTAACAATTCAAAATGCAATTCCATGGCATAAATATACTGTAAGCTTCCTTGCCTACAGAATATGGGAAGAAATTTCCATGTACAACCATACAACAAATAATTGGAACAAAGAACATCTAATGCCAATTGATCCAGTTTACCCTGAAACTCAGAAATATATGTCTGAATGGCTTGAGAACTGGTGTAAAACTCATGAAGCAACTACTGTAGTTCGTTTTACATCAATGTTTTATAACTTTGTATGGATTTGGGGTGAAAGCGAGAAAAACAGAAATCTTTTTTCAGACTGGGGCTCATATGACTTTACAGTCAGCCCACTCATGCTTGACAATTTTGCAGCATCCAGAGGTTATAAACTTACTGCTGAAGACTTTATTAACAAAGGCGATCTTCATGTGACTCATATGCCTCCTACAAAGAAGCAGCTTGATTACATGGATTTCATAAATGAATTTGTTGTTAATTATGGTAAAAAACTTATTGATATAGTTCACAATTATGGCAAAAAAGCTTACGTATTCTATGATGACAGTTGGATTGGAGTAGAACCTTACAGTAAGAGATTTTCAGATTTTGGTTTTGATGGACTTATCAAATGTGTATTCTCAGGCTATGAAGCTAGACTATGTGCAGGTGCCAAGGTTGATACACATGAACTTAGATTACATCCATATTTATTCCCTGTAGGTCTTGGTGGTGCTCCTACATTTTTACCTGGAGGAAATCCTACCAGAGATGCAAAGGAATATTGGAATCATGTTAGAAGAGCTCTTCTTCGTGCAAAGATAGACCGTATAGGTCTTGGGGGATATTTGCATTTAGTTCAGGACTATCCTGATTTTGTAGATTATATTGCTAAGATTTCTGACGAATTCAGAGAAATTCGTGATCTACATACAAATGGAAATCCTGAAGAACTCGGTATAAAAGTTGGTGTTTTACACAGTTGGGGATCACTTCGTTCATGGACATTAAGTGGCCATTTCCATGAAACATTTATGCATGACCTGATTCATATAAATGAAGCTTTATCAGGTTTGCCTTTAGACGTTTCATTTATCGATTTTGATAATTTAAAAAATATCAACCTCTCTTCTTATGATGTAATCATAAATGCAGGTGCAAAGGGCACTGCTTGGAGTGGTGGAAACGATAATTGGAATTCTTCTGTAGAAGAGTATTTAACAAACTGGGTTTATGATGGCGGTATTTTCATAGGTGTTAATGAGCCTTCTGCAGTAGACGGACTGGATAATACATTTAGAATGTCCAGTGTACTTGGTGTAGATGAAGATAAAATAGCCCGTGTTTGTCACGGAAAATGGTCATTCGATGTAACACCTGATTCAAATATAATGCCTGAAGGATGCAATATTCCACTTAGGGCACATGTACATCTTACAGATGGACTTGCAAAAGTATTGGCAAGTAAGGACGGTTTCCCAACCTTTACTATTAACAATTTTGGTAAAGGAAAAGGTATTTATCTATCTACCTTTGAAACCAATCCTATAAATAATAGATTATTACTTAATATAATATTACTTGCAAAAAAAGATTCTGCTGAAACGAAATATATTACCTCCAATCCTCTAACCGAGTGTGCATATTTCGCAGCAGATAAGAAGCTTATTGTTATCAACAATTCTGATTCAGTTCAGACCACAACTGTTCTGACAGATAATGGAGAAATTACTGTAAAGGACATTGCTCCATTCGATACAATAATTACTTCTTTATAATCTTTTCTTCCTTTTTATTACTTCCTTAATCCTTATAAAAAAGCAACCAGATATGACGAAAGCCATATTTGGTTGCTTTTTTATTAATCTCTTTTATTTTGAGTCTCGTTATTTTTAGAGTTTTATATTTTAATGTCTTATATTTTAACGTCTCGTATTTTAATGTCTCATATTTTAGTGTCTTATTATTTAGTGCCTTACATTTTAGTGTCTTTCATTTTGCATCTCATATTTTTATGCCTTACATTTTAGTGTCTGATACTTTTAGCTCTTTGATTTTGTCTATTATGGAATTCTTTTTTTGCTATACATTTATTCGCTAGCAATTTTATTACCATAATTATTGATGTAGCTTTAAATTAGAATCCTGCTTTCTTTAATAGATCAGCAAGAGATGTAGTTGCATTACCATCACTTTCAAATTCAATCTTCTCTTCTGTAATCTCAGTTGCTGCAATGTCTTCAAGGGCCTTCATGCTAAGGCTGATTTTTCCATCTTTTATTGCAATGATCTTAACCTTTACCTTCTGTCCTTCCTTTAAAACGACACCAGGATGCTTGATTCTCTGATTGCTGATCTGTGAAATATGAAGAAGTCCTGATAATCCATTTCCTAAATCAACGAATGCTCCATATTTCTGAAGACTTTCTACAGTTCCTTCTGTTACAAGACCAACTTCAACATTAGTAATCTTTTCTGCTCTCTCAGCATCTGCTTTTTCTCTAAGAATATCTTTTGCAGATAAAACAAGTTTATTCTCTTCTTCATCTGCTGTAATAACTCTTACCTTTAATGTCTTTCCTACATAGCTTTCTATATCATCTTCTTCAACATATGAAAGATCGAGCTTTGATGCTGGTATAAAACCT